>NZ_JBQENP010000004.1:0-279808 GCF_052044755.1 Acinetobacter sp. 22512
TAGGCACAGACGGTACCTTCAATGCACAAGTGGCGTTGGGACCAGATGCAATCGATGGCACAGTAGTGAATATCAACGGTACTAACTACACCGTGACAGCAGCTGACCTTGCAAACGGCTTCATCACCGCAGCGATTCCTGTAACAGGCGAAGGCCCTGTGACCATCCATGCAGAAGCAGTGGATGCACAAGGTAACCTTGATGTTGCAGATGCAGATGTAACGGTAACTCTAGATGTTACTCCACCTGATATCACTACAACTGTGTTAGCAATTGACCCAGTTACTGCTGATAACATCTTGGATGCGACAGAAGCTGGTGGATCAGTGACCTTAACAGGTACATTGACCAACATCCCTACAGATGCAGTAACAACAGGTGTTGTGGTTACTGTAAATGGTGTTGACTATACAGCCACAGTTGATGCCGTAGCAGGTACTTGGACAGTTGATGTAGCTGGTAGTGGTCTTGCAGCAGATTCAGACTTAACTGTTGATGCTACTGCGACATTCACAGACCTCGCAGGAAACGCTAGTACACTTCAAGATACGCAAACTTATACTCTTGCAAGCTCTATCATTGCTTTCGATAACACTGATACAGCTGTACTTGCACCTCAACCATTGCTTGTACAAGATGATGCCTCTTTAGGTAGTGAAACTTACCTAGCCTTGGTTTCACTGGCTGGACTTGATTTACAACTTGGTTCTGAAGCAATTGATTTTACAGTAGGTGCTGGTCAAGAAGGCAACGCGACATTTACCTATAGTGCATTGCTTGGCGCAGATGTTTTATCTGATTACTCATTGGTACTACAAAAACTAGACCCAATAACGGGTGATTGGACTTCTGTTTACGGTGGTGGTGAAGCTGATATTTTAGATTTAACTCTGCTAGGTGGAACTCCGAGTGTAGTTATTGATGGATTAGAAGAAGGCCAATACCGTGCATTCATGACTTATAACGGTCTTCTAGGTATCGGTTTACTGGGTACCTTAACAGGCACAATGGATGTTTATGACACAACACAAGTAGGTGGATACTACACCGAAGTTGCTGATGGGAATGTGATTACTGATATCAATACCAGTGGCGAAACAGACGTTGTAACCGCTACGACTGTAGTTACAGCAGTAAATGGTCAGCCTGTTACAGCGCTAGATACTGTGATCAATGGGTTGTATGGTACTTTGGTAATCGATCCAGACGGTACATATACTTATACTCCTACTGCAAGTGCAGCAGGTGTAGGTCAAACAGATGTATTTGTCTACACATTAACTGATCCTGTAACAGGCGATACGGCTCAAGCAAACCTCAATATTCAATTGAGCTCTGTGAAAGCGGTGGATAATGTTGTAACTGCAGAGATCAACCCAGAACCATTGCTTGTTGCAGATGATGTTGCGTTAGGTAGTGCGAGTTATCTTGTAGCTGTATCGTTAGCTGGTCTGGATTTACAATTGCTTGGTAACGATGCAATTGAGTTTACTGTTGATCCAAACCGTGAAGGCACAGCAACGTTTACTTTCGATGCCATAATCACAGCAGATTTACTCAGTAATTATGCGATTGTTGTTCAGAAATTTGATGAAGCAACAGGCCAATGGGTATCGATTGGTGGTACTAACCCAGAAGCTTCACTCATCGATCTAACGCTTATCGGTGGAACACCAACAGCTGTACTTGAAGGATTGGATGCTGGTCAGTACCGTGCATTCATTGGATATGAAGGTTTAGTCGGTGTAGGTTTAGGCGGAACATTAACTGGTACGATGGATGTCTACAATCCATACATCGTGGCTGGTTACTCTGTTGAACCGATCTCTGGTAATGTCATCAAAGATGCGAGCCTCACTGGTGAAGTTGATGCAGCAAGCAGCAGTGCTGTGATCTCTCAAGTGAATGGTGTTGCAGTTGATCCAGTTGCTGGTGCAACAATAGTTGGTGCATACGGTACATTGGTAATCGACCAAGATGGTAACTACACTTATACCCCAACTGTAGACGGAGCAAACCTAGGTCAGGTAGATCAATTTACCTACACCTTGCTTGATCCTGTAACAGGTAACACTTCTGAGGCAACACTTTATGTTCGTCTCGATAGTGACAGTGTAGATATGACTTGGAACGATGCAGATCCATCTCAACCAGCTGTAATTACTAGTCCGCTTCCAGTAGATGCGATGGATAACGTTGCTTCAGCTGAAATAGACATGGTGTATCCAGTAACAACTGAGGTACTTGATAATGCGATCAGCTATAACTGGTTACTCGGCGTAGGTGGTATCGTTATCGGTTCTAAAGAAGGTACAGCGACATTTACAGTTGATCCAGGTAATCTGACTGACGCGATTATTGCAGTGAACTTTGGTTCGGTTGCTACGGTTGTCGACGGTTTACATGTGGTATTAACACGAGTAAATCCAGATGGCACTCGTACTGTAGTTGCAGATAGTTCTGATACTGGCGTAATTGACTTGTTAGGTATCTTTGGTTCTGAAGTTCAATTCAAGATTGATAACTTAAGTGCTGGTACTTACGAGTTGTTCATGGAAAGCAACACATTACTTACAGCTCTAGGTAGTGTTACTGCGGATATCACGCTAAATCATGGTGATATCACTCAACCGCCTGTACTGGTTGTTGACCCTGTAACTGGTAATGTACTTGCTGATGATAACTCTGCGGTTTACGGTACAAACTATGTGCCGGACTACATTACGACAACTTCAGTAGTAACTGCTGTTACAGCTGAAAATGGTAATACAACTACAGTTGTAGCGGGTACTCCAGCAACGGTTATTGGGGTATACGGAACTCTGACTATTAATGCAGATGGTACTTATAGTTATCAGGCAACTGCGGATATGGCGAATGTAGGTAAAGTTGATAGCTTTACTTACACAGTGACAGATCCAGTGACTGGTAGAACTGATACCGCTACATTACATGTTCAAGTTGGTTCGCCAGATGTTGATGTCACTTGGAATACAGTAGATCCTTCGGCAGATGCTACTCTTCCAACACCATCTGTAACAGCTGATACAGATGATGCAACAATCAGTATGGAACCAGTGGTAGATCCTGCCGCTTCAGTGGCGAGTGGTGACTTACAATTTGCTCAGATTGGTACTGTTCCAATTGTTGGTACTCCGATCTATGGTACTACAGGTACAGTCACTTCTAGCCAATTTGTAATTGGTGCGAACACTGTTAGTGATGTTCATATACAGTTGAACTACACTGCATCATTAAGCTTATCGGCATTACCAACTGTAGCTTATAAGATTCAGCAGTTTGTAGGCGGTGTATGGGTAGATACGGTTTATTCAGGTTCAGCGACGGCTTTAGCGGGCGTGTTGGGTGCTCCAGCCTACTCGACAGATGTCCCACATCTGTCTGCAGGTACGTACCAAATCGTATTCAACATTAGTGCTCTAGTTGCTATTGGCCAAGTTACTTTAGATACAGTAATTACAACCACAGCGACTCATCTAGACCAATACACACCAGATGGTCAAACCGACTGGATTACTGGTAACGTCCTTACTAATGATGTGGTAGAAGGTACTCAGCTCTATGTAATGAACTCAACAACTGGCACTTATGAACTAGCTGCTGGTCAAGGAGTGAATACAGGTGAAGGTACATTGTATCTATACAATGATGGCTCTTACTTCTACAAACCATTAGACAGCGCTGCAAATGCGACAGTTGATGTGATTGATTACAAGTTAGTTTCAGTGATCGATGGTAGTGAATATACCTCTACATTGACGATTAACTTGAGTCAAGAGTTGAATAGTCTTGCAGTGAGTACTGCGGCAAATGATACATTTGCTCTTGGTAATGGCTCTGATACCTTGATCTACAACACATTAACGGCTGCAAGCGTAACTAACGCAACTGGTGGTAATACAACAGCAGGTGGTGTAGATGTATGGACTGACTTCCACGTAGGTAATACTGCAACGGATGATCAGGCTGATAAGATTGACTTAAGTAACTTGTTAATTGGTTCTCAAACTAACTTAACAATCGGTCAATATGTGTCAGTAAGCTACGATGCTGGTACTCAAACTGCGACAATCAGCGTAGACCGTGATGGTGGATTACTTGTAGAAGGTACTTACACTGAAACACCATTGCTTCAATTGACTAACCTCACTGGTCCAGTCACATTGAATGACTTGATCAACAATGGTCAAATCATTTTCTAATCTGACAATCGACTTATAGAAAAAAAGAGCCTTCGGGCTCTTTTTTTATGTCTAAACAATACGTTAACTTAGCTTTTTACATGTTCATGCTATGATGGATTGAAAACTTTATAGAACAACAAACAACGGATAGGGACTGATTTCGAGTGAAAGCATTTTTAAACTTCCAAAGACAACTGAACCTTTGGTTAGAACATATCGCTCCCCATGTTTCAGATCTTCAAAAGAAGACGATTTTATTTATATCTTATGGGCCTAAAGACCAAAGATGTAACGTATGGCATAGTAAAAAAACAAGCTTTTCACAAGCAAAAATACAATTATTAGCTTTCATTAATGATCAGTTTGCACAGGAACTACTTACTGATTATATAAAAATTGATGTTGCATATAATTTAACGAAACAAGCTTGGAAAGTAGTAGAGCAGCAAGTCCATCATCAATTTCACAACAACCACTACCGTAAAGGTATTGGGTTTGATGAACACTGTTCAGTAGCTTTTCTTGAGCAAGAGATTTATGGAAAGGCAATTATACGAGGTTTGAGCTATGACAAACCCAACTTTTTTGATGAAACAAATCTGAATTATTCAATTAAGCAAAAATATAACGCGACTAAACCACAGATTAAACTACAAGAGCTACAAGACATTTGGACTTTTGATACCTACGCAGCATTTTATGAAAATGGGCAATTCATTAATTTAGCGAGCGGTTATGATGCGAATGGTATCAGGGCGATTTCGAGCAATAAGAAACAGCATTTTCAGTCGTTAATTGAAAAAAATTCGGCATTTTTGCATGATCAAATTCAAGAAAATGGCAAATTTATCTATGGCTATTTTTCTGCTTATGATCGAGATATTCGTAACTATAATACGGTACGCCACTGTACCTCGGTGTATGCGTTGCTGGAAACATTTGAAGTGCAGAGCAAACCAGAATATTGGCCCAAGATACATGCTGCTATCCAATATGCACTGACCAACTTTTATAAAGAAAAAGACTCAGAAACTGCTTTTATGATTGATGGTAAAGAAGGGGAATTTGAAATTAAATTAGGTGCCAATGCTGCTGCTATTTTGATGTTCACTAAATATCAAGAAATTATTCAAAAAACTGATTATCAAAAATATGCAGAGAAACTTGCAAATGGTATTTTAAAATTAGTCGATTCAAATGGCTCAACAACTCACGTATTAAATTATCCAGATTATGATTTAAAAGAAAAATTCAGAATTATTTATTATGATGGTGAAGCTGCTTTAGCTTTATTAAGGTTATATCAAATCAACCAAGATTCTAGATTATTAGAAACTGTTAAATTAATGTTTGAATGTTTTATTGAAAAGAGATATGAAAAATACCATGATCATTGGTTAAGTTATTGTACAAATGAACTCACTAAAATATGCCCTGAAGATAAATATTTTATTTTTGGTTTAAATAATTATTTAAAACATTTTATTTTTATTCGCAATCGAAAAACGACTTATGCGACTTTACTAGAAATGTTAATGGCTGCTTATAAAATGGTGAACCGTTTAAAAGAGCAGGGGCACACAGCACTTTTTGAGCAAGCTTATATGCCTGAGCTTCAAAAATTAATTGAATTCAGAGCTGATTTTCAAACGACAGGCTTTTTTTATCCGGAAATGGCGATGTATATGGCACGGCCAGATAAAATTTTACATGCTTTTTATATTCGCCATGATCGTTTCCGAGTACGGATTGATGACCAAGAGCATAATTTATCAGGCTACATCGCTTATGTAAAAGGTTACAAAGGTGATGAGTCATGAAGTATCAACCCGTTGAAATCAAATTATTAGCACATATCGACACTACAAGTTTCGATGAAGCTTTATGGCAATTCGAATTCGACGATGATATTTCAACATTACTGCTAATCGACTATGCACTAGAACAATTTCAACAAAAAAAAGTGCAGGCTCAAGATGTCTATATTGTGCCACAAAAAATAAGTGAGCAAATTGGACAGCAAAACTTAGGTTTAAAAACATCTGAAATTTACACATTTACAGAGTTATTGCAGTTCATAATTTTTACTCAAGCCGTAGATGTAAAGGAAGCTTTAAGCAATATGCTTTGCGGTACAAATGAGCAAGCATCTTTAATTTTCTCTAAAAGAGCCGCTGCCTATAACTTAAAATTAAAAAATGAAGCTACCCAAAATCAGCTAAAGCATTTGTTTTTATTGCTCAGAAAAATTTATAGCTATCCCAATGAAATAAAAAAAGTATTCTTTATAAAAGAGCTGAATTTTCAAGGAAAGTCTTATCTCCCTCAGACACCATTAATGGGACAGAATGTAGTAGAGGTCTTATATCTTACAAACTCATTTAGAAAAATTTATCTGACGTTCTTGGAAGAAAACCAAACGATCGGTTTCTTTTTATTCTTAGATGATATTCATCGTGCTGAGCACCTGGTTCCTTACTATGCTTGTTTTCAAGCACAGAACGTACAACCTAAAGTTTGCTCTGCTCCAAGTGGCATTATTAACATTTTGGGGGATACCTACTTTGGGGAAATCTACACTAAAAAGCGTAAGGCGAGAGGACAAACGGATGCTCTGCAGCAATATGGATATGACTATTCTTTTAAAAAAATAAAAGCTTTTTTAGGTGAACATGACTTAAATATTGCTAACTTTGAAGCGGTATTTTCTTTAGAAAACCAATCTCCTTTAGATCATAAAAAGCCTTTTATTCTTAAAGCTGATGCTGAACAAACATTAGCAGAATTCAAAAATATTCACCTTAATCATGTGGTGTTGGCAAATAACCATCTAAAAGACTATGGGAATCGTGGGCTGACCTATACATTACAACAGTTGGATCAGGCTAACATTTCTTATATCGGGGCAGGTGTAAACCAAAAAGATGCTCATAATTACTTTGAGCTCTCTTTTGAAAATAAGCATTATGCTATTTTTAACGGATACTGGCACAGAGACACTGCCTATCTCGATTATGATTTTTATGCTTTAGGTTATAAGAGTGGGGTTGCGTGTTTAAATGGTGTTTTGCTTGAACAAATAGGTCGCTATAGGCTGACTCATCCTGAACATAAAATTATTGTTATTTGCCATTGGGGTGTCGACTTTAAGCCTATTACAAAAGAGCAGAATAAGCTTGCTACGATTCTAACCCAAGCTGGCGCTGACCTGATCATTGGTCATGGTGCTCATACTATTCAACCTGTCCAGATCATCAACCAAAAGCCAGTCGTGTTTGGTATTGGCAATGCTGTGTTTAATAGCAATGGCGAATATGACAAATATAATGCTTTACCTTATGGTTGTATAGCAAGGTTAGATTTGTCAAAAGATTTACTTCGTCTTTATCCAATTTACACCAATAATTTGAAAACATTTTGGCAGCCGTATCCAGTCAATGCTGAAGATTTCTTAAAGGCGAGTACTTACATGACATCTTCATTGGCCCCTGAAAATTACATCGCTACCCAAGATAACTTAGGGGCATATATTGAAATTAAATTTTAGGGATATTGTTTGTATGTCGATAAAATAGTTTGAAGTTGTACTGGCGTAAATCCTAAATTTCTTAAGCCACCACTGCCTAATTTACATTCGGCGCTTGCCATGATGTTTGTTGGAGTACGTTTTGTAGCTTTTGGTGCACAAACATGTTTTAGTCCAAACACATGTCCCATTTCATGCACGCTACCAGCCTGAATATTATAATTGAGGCGGTTCCAGTCTAATAAAATAAAGGGTTTGCCATTATTACGAAAAGCTCTACTTGTTACATCTTCAAATTTCCATTTCGTTGAGTAGGCATCATAAATAAAAACAATCACTTCTTTACTTGCAGTTCGTTTCGGAAAACACGTATTTACACTGGCAGGAATGGTTTCAATAGTAATTGGGTAGGGCTGATTAATCTGTTGTTTTAAATCACAATGTAATTTTGAAAACTCCTCATAAGGAATATAACGATGTAATTTAAATTTAAAAATTTTATTATTTTTATCATCTACATAGTATTTATTTAATATTTTAATTTCCTTACGCATCTGTTGATAATTATCAAACTTTGTAGCTTCTGGAGAGTTGGTTGTAAAAACAAAAGTGACTGGAATAATAGGACGGCCATCTGTAGAGACTTTAGGTGTTTCTCCTAAAGGAAGAGGAGGGAGTGTAGTACAAGAAACGCATAGTAAAGTGCCAGTAATCACCAGTAATGTTTTTTTCATGCAGATTTCCCTCAAGCCCACCTTGGATTGCATTTAGTTTTGTTCAAAATTTTTTATATGATATGAATGATGTCAATTTTTATGGAGTCCATTTTGACAACTCAGTATGAACTACATCGGCAAATTTTAGAAGTCATTGCTTTGATTCCTTACGGAAAAGTTGCAACCTATGGACAAGTGGCTCGTATGGCAGGATTACCAAAACATGCAAGATTAGTCGGCTATGTTTTGAAACATCTTGAAGCTGATCATCAAGTTCCTTGGTATCGTGTGATTAATTCTCAAGGCAAAATTAGCCTAAGTAAGTTTAATGAAAAAGGTGAAAACATTCAGCAATTAAAATTGGAAGCTGAAGGTGTTTATTTGTTAAATGGTAAAGTTGACTTAAAGCAGTTTGCTTGGCAGCCTTAATATTTATGTTAGAGAGTAAATACACATGCAAAAGAATAATAAATGGTGTAGTGGAGCAGTATTACTTTTAAGCTTGATGGCACAGGTGAGTTATGCTGAAAAGGATATTTCAACTCAACCTTTTACAAATATAAAGGCTTCTCAGCAAGACATAGATTTGATATGTAAGCAACTGAGGCAGAAATGCAGTGGTGAAGCTATCCTGTGGAAGGTTAAAAATACGCAAGATTCAATTTATTACCTAATAGATGAAAGTCCACAAATTGTTCAGGTTAAGAAGCAAAATAATCAATATAAAGTAGTTGATCAATGGGACTTTAAAAATTATCAACATCATAATAAAGAGCCTCACACCGATGATTTGGCACCAGATGGATTACAAATCTTTCCAGCTTTATATCCATTAAATAAAAATGAGTTTGCAATCGCAGTAGTTAATAGATGGTTTACGGGTTACTCAGGAGGAGGGCGTTTTGAAGAAAATGCTGACTTCATTAAGCTCAAACCTCATGGGGAGTATCAAGTTGTACTAAAAGATATTGCTTTTTCTTCACGAGAAATGATTCGAGCATGTTTTTCAGAACAAGATTATAAAAAATCGCCCCATTGTCATGATGAGGCATGGATGATACTAAACATTCAATTTAAAGATGTGGGACAACCATATTATTTATGGCAATTAAATTATAAAAATTATTCTTGGGAAGCTTTCAAAAGTAAAAAAACAATAACGGTTGAGCAATCGCGTGAAGAGGTTATGCCTTTTAAGAAATAGAAGCCTATCTTGCTCACTTTAGCCAGACAGGCATTCTCACTTTAGCGAACAATTAACACAGGAATATGGCTTTCCCCTAAAACTTTTTGTGCAACACTTCCCAACACGAGTTTTCGGACTCCCGTGCGGCCATGAGAACCCATGACAATCAGATCTGCATTTAAGTCTTGAGCAGCTTGAATGATTTCCTCATGTACAACAAAGCCTTCCAACAGTTTGGTTTCAACAGTAATGCCTTCGTTGGCAAATTCTTGTTTTGCTTTTTCTAAAATGTCGAGCAAATAAGTTCTTGTACGTTCAATCAACTCATTAGTTTGGCCAGTTTTTACGTAGACATCAGCAATAAATGGATCAAGTGCCATCACTTGTACAACTGTAATTTTGCTATTTAATGCTTTTCCCAGCTTAATGGCCTCTTTCATGGCGACCATAGAAGTTTCAGAACCGTCAATTGGTACTAGAATATGTTGATATAACATGAGTATTTTCCTTATTGTAATGATGCTTATTTATTAATACTTTATACCTATTTTTTGACGATTTAAATTCAAGCACGTAATCATTTGTGATTTTATAACGACAAATTTTGTAGATAAATTTTTATAAATTGCGCAAATTTTCTATATGTGTAGATAAAGCATCAATATCGTCAGTTTGAAGATATTCACGTATTTTCAAAATTTGCTTCTCATCTAAATCATAAAGTTTTAAAGCAAGTAGTTTGTCGATTTGTTCTTGAGGAAAGCGATATTTAATAATTTTCGCAGGCACTCCACCTACAATTGCATAAGGAGGAACATCTTTAGTTACTACGGCTCCAGTGGCGACCACTGCGCCTTCACCTAGTTTGACACCTTGCATAATCATTGCACGGCTACCAATCCAGCAGCCATCAGCAATAATAGTATCACCAGCCGCCAAAAAACTACGAGTATCAAAAGGAAAAGTTGAAATCCAGTCGGGTCTATGAAGCTGATTGCCACCCATCATGATCACGCACTCAGCACCAAAACAAACAAAATTGCCAATATAAAGTTGGTCAATCGGTTTTTCTGGGGTTGAAGCTTTGTCATGTAAATAACGTACTACACAACGTTCAAAGCCTTGATCCCAATAAGCTGAATAATAAGAATAATTTCCTTTAATATGGATATTGGGATTTTTCACAGTTTTGGAAATAAACTCAAATTCGCACCAATGACGAACAGGGGAGCTAATTAACTTTTCAGCCATAATGGAGATATAAAAAAGGCAATACACCATTATACCGAATTGCGATTCAAGCTGAACCAATAATCTCAGCTCAGCCAATGAATCGAATATTAAAGTAAGTGCTAATTTGAACTAATTATTATGAGGAATACGTGCAATAACTTTAATCTCAAAATCAAAACCCGCTAGCCAGGTTACGCCCACAGCGGTCCAGTTGGGATAAGGTTTTTGTGTAAAGATCTGATTTTTAACTTTCATAATACTTTCAAACTGCCGTTCTGGATCAGTATGAAAGGTGGTGACATCAATAATATCATCGAAAGTACAACGAGCTGCTTTCAGTGTCTCTGCTAAGTTCTTAAAAGCTTGGATCACCTGTTTTTCAAAATCAGGTATAGGTGAGCCATCTTCAAGGCTACCAACCTGTCCTGAAACAAAGAGTAAATCTTTCGATTGAATTGCGGCTGAATAACCATGCTGTTCATATAAGGCATGGCGGTCTTTAGGAAATATTGCAGTTCTCATCAGGTTTGCTCTCCTTCAGTATTTAAATACCAATCAGTAAATGTCGCTCAGGTTTCACATACGCCTCGTATGTAAACATAATTGACATACGAGGCGTATGTCAATTAAAATTTTTTGTGATGATTAGCTGGTGAAATACATGTCTGTTCGTGAACAAAAGATGGCGGAAACCCGCAAGAAACTGATTGAAGTAGCACGTCGTGCATTTGCTGAATATGGCTATGCAGATACTTCAATGGATAAACTCACGGCAGAAGCAGGGTTGACCCGGGGGGCGCTGTACCATCATTTTGGCGATAAGCGTGGTTTATTTGCTGCAGTCGTCGATCAAATTGATTCACAAATGGCAGAATATGCCCAGCAGCATTTAGAGCAGCCTGATGATCTTTGGGAAGGATTGTTACTTGAAGGGCAGACCTATATTCAAAATGCTTTAAATCCTGAGTTTCAGCGTATTGTGTTACGTGATGGACCTGCAGTGCTGGGCGATCCAGCGCATTGGCCAAGTCAAAATAGATGTTTGCAGTCTACCCGTGAGTGTGTTGAACAGCTATTGACAGCAGAACAAATTAAAATTGTAGACCCAGAAGCGGCAGCAGTGCTTTTAAATGGGGCTGCCATGAACGCTGCATTATGGGTGGCTTCTAGTGAATATCCTGAACAGGTACTTCCTGAAGCATTAAATGCTTTTAAAATCTTTGCATCAGGCTTTTTAAAAGATGCCTAGTGAATTTTTTAATATTTGTCTGAAATATAAAAAACCCCTCAATTGAGGGGTTTTATAGTTTCAGTATATCTATTTATAAATTAAAGATATTCTACACTTACGATTTCATATTCCACTTCGCCTTGAGGAGTAACGATTTTTACTTCATCACCTTCACTCTTGCTCAAAAGGCCACGTGCGATTGGTGAGTTCACTGAGATTTTATTGATTTTAAAATCAGCTTCATCATCACCAACAATTTTATAAGTCTTGCGTTCTTCAGTATCAAGGTTTTCAATCGTTACCGTAACACCGAATACAACACGACCGTTTTGTTCTAAGTCCTTAACATCGATGACTTGTGAAGCACCCAATTTTCCTTCGATATCTTGGATACGTCCTTCACAGAAACCTTGCTGTTCACGAGCAGCATGGTATTCTGCATTTTCTTTTAAGTCCCCATGTTCACGTGCTTCAGCAATTGCTTGAGTAATACGTGGACGTTCAACAGATTTCAGATGTTGTAATTCTTTCTCTAAGGCGATTTTACCTTCAGGGGTCATTGGATAACGTTGCATTTCGGTCCCTCTTAAGTTGAGAAAACACAGTTAAAAAAATGAAAAAATCCCGCCACCGATAAGGTGACGGGACTTATCGGTAAAAAAATTAACCTACAGTTAAATCTTGCAAGCGGTATACATCCATTGGCAATTTCACAGCAAAGGCTTGGCAAACAGCTTCTGCGCCATTGATAGTCGTTGTGTAATACACTTTGCCTTGTAGGGCAGCACGACGAATCATTGCAGAGTCATATTGAGCCTGTTTACCTTCAGTGGTATTGACAATAAGGTGTATTTCACCATTTTTCAAGCGGTCAACAATATGTGGACGACCTTCAGTAACTTTATTTACAGATTCGCATTCTAAACCTGCTTCTTTAAGCACTTGGTAAGTACCACCTGTTGCAACAAGCTTGAAGCCATATTCAACTAATTTCTTAGCGATATCAGCGATATATTTCTTGTCAGATTCACGTACTGATAAGAAAGCATGTTTTACTTCGCCTTCAGTTGGTAAACCAGGTAAGCGTTCATTCGAGCCTAGAACAGCTTTATAGAATGCTTCACCAAATGTTTTACCTACGCCCATCACTTCACCTGTAGATTTCATCTCAGGTCCAAGCATAGGGTCTACGCCTTGGAATTTAGCGAATGGGAAAACGGCTTCTTTCACAGCAAAGTGAGTTGGAATGATTTCTTTAGTAAATCCTTGAGACTCAAGAGATTGACCTGCCATACAACGCGCAGCAACTTTCGCTAAAGAATCACCAATACACTTAGATACGAATGGAACTGTACGTGAAGCACGTGGGTTAACTTCTAGAACGTAAATATCGTCACCTTTTACAGCGAACTGAACGTTCATCAAGCCAACAACGCCAAGTTCTTTTGCCATCGCAATTGTTTGACGGCGCATTTCATCCTGAATTTCTTTAGATAAAGAATAAGGAGGAATTGAACATGCAGAGTCACCTGAGTGAATACCAGCTTGTTCAATATGCTGCATGATACCGCCGATCACAACGTCTTTACCGTCAGATACACAGTCAACATCAACTTCAGTTGCGTCATCTAGGAAACGGTCAAGAAGAACAGGGGCTTCATTAGATGCTTGAACTGCTTCACGAAGGTAACGTTTAAGTTCTTCTTCGTTATATACGATTTCCATTGCACGACCACCTAATACATAAGATGGGCGAACAACAAGCGGATAACCTACTTTTGCAGCTTCAGAGATACCTTCTTCAGCAGATTTTACAATGCTGTTGTTTGGTTGACGAAGCTGTAAACGTTGAATCATTTGTTGGAAACGTTCACGGTCTTCAGCACGGTCAATCGCATCTGGTGATGTACCGATAATTGGAGTGCCTGCTTCTTCTAAAGCACGTGCCAATTTAAGCGGAGTTTGACCGCCGTACTGTACGATTACGCCTTTAGGTTTCTCTGTACGTACGATTTCAAGTACATCTTCAAGTGTTACAGGCTCGAAGTATAGACGGTCAGATGTGTCATAGTCGGTAGAAACAGTTTCAGGGTTACAGTTCACCATGATTGTTTCGTAACCGTCTTCACGCATAGCTAATGCAGCGTGTACACAGCAGTAGTCAAATTCGATACCTTGACCAATACGGTTTGGACCACCACCAATGACCATGATTTTGTCGCGGTTTGATGGATTTGCTTCACATTCTTCATCGTAAGTTGAATACATGTATGCAGTACCAGATTCAAACTCTGCTGCACATGTATCAACGCGTTTGTAAACTGGATAAACACCCAAATTCCAACGTTGTTTACGGAATTGCTTTTGTGAAATGCCCATGAGATGAGCAATACGAAGGTCAGATAAACCTTTACGCTTGAACGAACGAATGTTATCAGCGTTTAAGTCACCAAAACCTAAAGTTTTCACTTGAGCTTCAGTTTTAATGATGTCTTGAATTTGGATAAGGAACCAGCGGTCAATCTTAGTCGCTTCAAAAACTTCATCTAAAGAGAAACCATGACGGAAAGCGTCCGCTACATACCAGATACGCTCAGGACCCGGAACTTTAAGTTCTTTTAGAATAATTTCTTTTGCATTTGTTGCACCGGCTTCGATTTTTTCATCAAAACCGCTTACACCAACTTCAAGACCACGTAATGCTTTTTGTACAGATTCTTGGAAGTTACGGCCAATTGCCATCACTTCACCAACAGATTTCATCTGAGTGGTAAGAACTGGTTCAGCTTGCGGGAATTTCTCGAAGTTAAAACGAGGAATCTTCGTTACAACATAGTCAATTGATGGTTCGAAGCTTGCAGGAGTCACGCCACCAGTGATGTCATTTTTCAATTCATCAAGGGTATAACCAACAGCAAGTTTTGCTGCGATTTTAGCAATCGGGAAACCTGTTGCTTTAGAAGCAAGTGCAGATGAACGAGATACACGAGGGTTCATCTCGATCACAACCATACGTCCGTCTTTCGGGTTAATACCGAACTGGACGTTAGAACCACCTGTTTCAACACCAATTTCACGAAGAACTGCAACTGAAGCATTACGCATCAATTGGTATTCTTTGTCAGTTAATGTTTGAGCTGGTGCTACAGTAATTGAGTCACCAGTGTGTACGCCCATTGGGTCGAAGTTTTCGATGGCACATACGATAATACAGTTGTCGTTTTTGTCACGAACAACTTCCATTTCGTATTCTTTCCAACCAATTAAAGATTCATCGATCAATAACTGGTGAGTAGGAGACAGGTCAAAACCACGTTCACAAATCTCAAGGAATTCTTCACGGTTATATGCAATACCGCCACCCGAACCACCCATTGTGAATGATGGACGGATAATTACTGGGAAACCAAAGCGTGACTGGATTTCTAAAGCTTCTTCCATTGTTTCAGCAATGGCAGCTTTTGGACATTCCAAGCCAATTTTACGCATAGCGATATCGAAGAGTTTACGATCTTCGGCTTTCTCAATTGCGTCTTTAGTTGCACCAATTAATTCAACATTATATTTCTCAAGAACGCCGTGCTCATCAAGTGCAAGAGCACAGTTCAACGCAGTTTGGCCACCCATAGTTGGCAATACTGCATCTGGACGTTCTTTTTCAATAATCTGTGCAACTGTTTGCCAAGTAATTGGCTCAATATAAGTTGCATCAGCCATTGAAGGGTCTGTCATAATGGTTGCTGGGTTAGAGTTAACCAAAATAACACGGTAGCCTTCTTCACGAAGTGCTTTACACGCTTGAGCACCTGAGTAGTCAAACTCACATGCCTGACCAATCACAATCGGGCCAGCACCAATAATTAAGATGCTTTTAATATCCGTACGTTTAGGCATTATTCGCTCCTTAATTACTGTTTAGATGCTTCGATAAGTTCGATGAAATGATCGAACAATGGGGCACAATCATGTGGACCTGGGCTTGCTTCAGGGTGACCTTGGAAGCTGAAAGCTGGTTTGTCTGTACGGTGAATCCCTTGTAAGGTGCCATCGAACAATGATTTATGCGTTGCTTTTAAGTTAGCCGGTAAAGTTTCAGCATCTACAGCGAAACCATGGTTTTGTGAAGTAATCATCACTGTACCATCTTCAAGATTTTGTACAGGGTGGTTAGCACCGTGGTGACCATGATTCATTTTTACAGTTTTTGCACCAGAAGCGAGTGCCAAGATTTGGTGGCCTAAGCAAATACCAAATACAGGTAATGTTGTGGTTTCAACAATAGTTTTTACAGCTTCGATTGCATAATCACAAGCAGCTGGATCGCCAGGGCCATTTGAAAGGAATACGCCATCCGGATTAAGTGCCAATACTTTTTCAGCCGGAGTTTCTGCAGGTACAACGGTTAATTTGCAACCGCGGTCTGCAAGCATACGCAAGATGTTGGTTTTGACACCGTAATCGTATGCAACTACATGATATTTTAATTCAGGTTGAGAGAAGCCTTGGCCTAGAGTCCATGAACCTTCAGACCATTCAAAACCAGTTGGATCGCAACATTCTTTTGCAAGGTCTAAACCGTTTAAGCCACCAAAAGCACGAGCTTTGGCAATTGCTTCTTCTTCAGTAATATTTTCGCCAGCAAGGATGCAACCATTTTGT
The DNA here is from genome assembly GCF_052044755.1 of Acinetobacter sp. 22512. Classification (NCBI taxonomy): domain Bacteria; kingdom Pseudomonadati; phylum Pseudomonadota; class Gammaproteobacteria; order Moraxellales; family Moraxellaceae; genus Acinetobacter; species Acinetobacter sp. 22512. Next base: position 16,757 of record NZ_JBQENP010000004.1, read on the forward strand.
GCACCTTTGTCACGCAAAATACGTGTTAATTTACGTGTATCAATATCCGCGATTGCAACAACATTGTGTTCTTGCAAATATTCACTCAAAGATTGCTCAGCACGGAAGTTACTGTGTAGTAGAGGAAGGTCACGAATAATTAAACCATTCGCCCATACTTTATGGATACGACCAGATTCAACGTCTTCTGCGTTGCAGCCAGTGTTTCCGATATGAGGGTAAGTTAATGTCACAATTTGTTGTGCATAACTTGGGTCAGTCAAAATTTCTTGATAGCCTGTCATGGCTGTGTTAAAAACGACTTCTCCAGTCGTACTTCCCGTTGCGCCGATTGACGTTCCTTTAAAGATCGTTCCATCTGCGAGGGCTAAAATGGCGGGGGTGCTCAAACCAAAGCTCCTGAATTTCGGCTGTAAAAAAGCGAGTAGACCCAAAAAAGATAGGCGATGTTGTGATAAAACATGCCCCTCCCTATCGGTCTGCTCGCTTGTAACTTAACAGCGCATTATACGCATGGAACCTCAAAAAGTCTATTTATTTTCTGCTAAAAAACATAATTCATTGCTTGATTTTTACAAAAAAATTATCCGCTCATCCGAATCAGTTACTTTTGATAAATTGTCTAACAATTTGCTGGCTGAATTTTTAGAACTGGATTTATTGTATTGCTAGTTAAAAAATAAACAATATGAGGAAATAGCATGAGTAATGATCAAGTTTCAAAAGATGTGAGCGAGAAAGCTCAAGCAGTAGTTGATTCGGTAAAAGCTGAGGTGAATGAAGTGAAAGAAACCGTAGCTGCTACTACAACTAAAGCGAAAAGAACAGTAACTGCTAAAACTGCGCAAGTAAAAGAAAGTGTTGCCGAGAAAACTGAGCAGATTAAAGAAGTTGCTACAGAAGCGAAAACTCAGGTGAAAGAAGCTATCACTGAAACTCAAGAGCAGGTCAAAGAAGTTTTAAGTGAAACTCAAGAAAAAATTGAAGCTGAAACTCATGAGTTAAACAAGAATATTCAAAATCAATTTGTTCAAATTAAACAAGATATTCTACAACGTCTTGATGTGATTAAAGCTCAGTTTAGCACCTCACAAGAAGGACTATCTGAACTTAAAAATGCTTTGAAAGCAGAAATTAACGCACTTATCGAAGATTTGACTAAAGTCAGTAAAGAACTTAAAGGTGATATTAGCCAGATTTCTTTGAAGCACAAAGATTCTTTAAGTGAAAGTATTAAGCGTACTAAAAATAATGCAGTTGAAGCTTGGAATAAAGCACGAGATAACTAATGATCTTAGCTTTTAGCCAGCTATAAAAAAAGCGAGAATTAATTTCTCGCTTTTTTACTTTTAAAACTGATGTAACCAGTCACGCTTATTATGGAAATCCGCACTTTTTCCACTGTGCTGCATTGCATAGTACTGCATACCTTCTTTGGTTTTTAAAACTGCAGTTAAACCTAAATAAAGGTTTGCCCATTTCAAGTGATGCTGTTGCATAAATTGTCCCAAATCAAGACTAACATTTAAGCCATAATGAGTACGCTTGAGATGGTTCAGTTCGATATCGTAAGCAGCAAGGGGAGGCATACTTTCTGGATAGCGATATTCTTCAAACTGATAAGACTGCCATGATTGAGAAGGGGAAAGGTTAATTTCCCGATAATAATCTTCATCATGCACGCCAACAAAAATTTCGAAACAAGTTTCTTCCCACAAAAAATCCTGACGAGGATGAGCCGCGACTTCTTGGGGCCAGACAATGAGTTGATTTGGATCACGAATCCAAAAACCGACATTTAAGGTGTGCGGTGCTTGCTGTTCAATTGCACCAACAACAGAAACAGCATGAAAACGATCAAAAGCTGAAAGTTCGTAACTTGCCATAGTTTGTCAAATCAACTTAGTTTGCTAAATGAGCGTGGCGAACAAGATTAGACAAATGCTGGTTTTGCTTAGCTGCTTTTTTGTAAAGTAAAACAATTTTACCAATCTTTTGCACAGCTTCTGCGCCAGTCGCTTCTACAATTGCATCAATTACAGCAGTACGTGCTTCACGGTCTTCACCAGCAACTTTAACTTTGATAAGTTCGTGGTCGTTTAAAGCACGAAGAGTTTCTTCGATAACAGCATCTGTTAAGCCTTGTCCACCAATCATGACAACCGGATTAAGCACATGACCAATTTGACGTAAACGTTTACGTTCATGGATAGATAAAGCGGCCATTAAAAATACCTGATTTTAAAAACGACTTAGTATAGCAAAAAACTTAAATTCAGATGTACGAAAAACTGTATAAATAATCGATCAACATTATTGGAAAAAAACTGTAAAACTTGGTGAGATTACGCTACATCCGTACTGTAATGAGAGTAATTTTCACGTACAATGAACGATCAGAAGTTTTTTTGATATTTAGTGAGTTATGGCAACACGCATTACAAACCAGAAATTGTCGAAAAGTAGTCGTGCGTGGATGAGGGAACATCTAGACGATCCTTTTGTAAAAAAAGCACAAAAGGAAGGGTATCGTGCGCGAGCAGCATATAAACTTCTTGAAATCCAAGAAAAATATAAGTTGATCAAGCCAGGCATGACGGTAGTCGATTTGGGTGCAGCTCCTGGTAGCTGGTCTCAAATTGCTGGAAAACTTGTGGGTAGCAAAGGTTTAGTGATTGCTTCCGATATTTTGCCCATGGATGCTTTGCCTGATGTCACTTTCTTACAAGGCGACTTTAGAGAAGAAGCTGTATTTGAAAAATTGTTAAATATTTTAAATGGGCGACAAGTAGACATTGTAATTTCTGATATGGCCCCCAATACATCTGGTAATAGGGCTGTTGATCAACCTAGACAGATTTACTTATGTGAACTGGCTTTAGATTTTGCTCAAAAGGTTCTTGGACCTAATGGACAGTTTGTGGTTAAAGTGTTCCAAGGCGCAGGATTCGATGAGTTTCGTAAACAAGTGGTTGATAGTTTTGATGTGTTAAAGACAGCAAAACCAGCAGCTTCTCGGGCGCGCTCTAAAGAAGTTTTTTTGGTTGGACAAGGGCGTAAGAAAGCATTGCAATAAAGTTTACTTGCCAAGCTCCTAAAAATTGTGCATTTTGTACTTTTAGGTTATCCGCAAGCAATACAGTTGCTGTTTTTATGACGATCAGCCAAGATTGGGCATGATCAAATTAGATCGATATGGGAATAAAGCTTTGAGCGATTACTTCAAGAATGCCGTATTGTGGCTAATAATACTTGGTGTTCTGATTTTAATTTTCAGTAATATCAGTGACCGCAATAAGCCTACTGCGATGAAATACTCAGATTTCGTTGCAGCGGTGAATGCTGGCCAAATTAAGCAAGTCACAATTGACGGTTTAAATATTAATGGTGAAAAAACTAACGGATCACAGTTTGAAACTGTTCGTCCGCAAGTTGAAGACACTGAACTTATGCCGAGCTTAAATAAGCAAAATGTTGTTGTAGAGGGAACAGCTCCTCAACGTCAAGGCATTTTGATGCAACTTCTCATTGCTAGTTTCCCTGTACTGTTAATCATTCTGTTATTCATGTTCTTTATGCGTAACATGGGTGGTGGTGCAGGCGGAAAAAATGGACCGATGAGTTTTGGTAAGTCGAAAGCAAAAATGCTTTCTGAAGACCAAATCAAAGTTAATTTTTCTGACGTTGCCGGCTGTGATGAAGCAAAACAAGAAGTTGTTGAAATTGTAGATTTCTTAAAAGACCCTGCAAAATTCAAACGTTTGGGCGCTACCATTCCTCGTGGCGTACTTATGGTTGGTCCTCCGGGTACTGGTAAAACGTTATTAGCCAAAGCAATTGCTGGTGAAGCTAAAGTTCCTTTCTTCAGCATTTCAGGTTCTGACTTTGTCGAAATGTTCGTGGGTGTGGGTGCGTCCCGTGTCCGTGATATGTTCGAGCAAGCGAAGCGTCATGCGCCTTGTATTATCTTTATTGACGAGATTGATGCAGTAGGACGTCATCGTGGTTCAGGTACAGGTGGTGGTCATGATGAACGTGAGCAAACCTTGAACCAAATGCTTGTAGAGATGGATGGTTTTGAAGGTAACGAAGGTGTAATCGTAATTGCTGCGACGAACCGTGTTGATGTCTTGGATAAAGCATTATTACGTCCAGGTCGTTTTGATCGTCAAGTAATGGTAGGTTTGCCTGACATTCGTGGTCGTGAGCAGATTCTGAATGTACATTTGAAAAAATTACCTTCAGTTACGGGTGTGGATGTTAAAGTTCTATCTCGTGGTACTCCAGGTTTCTCTGGTGCACAGTTGGCAAATCTTGTTAACGAAGCTGCATTATTTGCTGCACGCCGTAATAAGAACACTGTTGACATGCATGACTTTGAAGATGCAAAAGACAAAATCTACATGGGACCAGAGCGTAAATCGATGGTTTTACGTGAAGAAGAACGTCGTGCAACTGCTTATCATGAAGCTGGTCATGCGATTGTTGCCGAGATTTTACCGGGTACAGATCCTGTTCATAAAGTAACGATTATGCCGCGTGGTTGGGCTTTAGGTGTAACTTGGCAGTTACCTGAACAAGACCAAATTAGCCACTATAAAGACAAGATGCTAAACGAAATTGCAATTTTGTTTGGTGGTCGTATTGCTGAAGAAGTATTTATCCAACAGCAATCTACTGGTGCTTCAAATGACTTTGAGCGAGCTACTAAAATGGCGCGTGCAATGGTTACGAAGTACGGTATGTCTGACAAAATGGGTGTAATGGTTTACGAAGATGAAAACCAAAATGGTTTCTTTGGTAATGTAGGAAGCCGTACGATTTCTGAAGCAACTCAACAGTTAGTTGATGAAGAAGTACGTCGTATTCTTGATGAGCAATACAAAGTTGCACGTAATATCTTAGAAGGTAATAAAGATATTGCACATGCGATGGTAAAAGCTTTGATGGAATGGGAAACTATTGATCGTGATCAAATCCGTGACATTATGGAAGGTCGTGAGCCACAACCGCCTAAAGTATATGTTGCTGAAAATCCAGTGGCTGCATTTGAACCACCAAAAGATGGTCCATCTACACCACCACCATTGCCAGCAATGAACTAATAATTAGTTAATTAAAAAAGCCACAGTCATGTGGCTTTTTTTATGGGCTTGAGTTTGTTAAAAGCTAAAAACAAATCAACACCATATATAGATGATAATTGCTAAAATACAGCCTGATTTTAAACTGGAGCTTTTTATGCAACTAATGCCTTTGCCTCAACAAATTTTACAGTGTGGACAGCTTCAGTTAGATCTATCACAGCCTCACGTTATGGGCATATTAAATGTCACACCAGATTCTTTTAGTGATGGTGGAAAGCATAATCAAGTAGATCAAGCGATTGCTTATGCGCTAGCCATGGTAGAGCAAGGCGCTACCATTATTGATATTGGTGGTGAGTCTACCCGTCCAGGAGCATCTGAAGTAAGCGTAGAAGAAGAAATACGAAGAGTTGTGCCCGTAGTTGAAGCTTTAGCTAAATATAATATTGTTCTATCAATTGATACAAGTCAGCCTGATGTTATTCGTGCAGCGAAAGAAGCAGGAGCACATATTTGGAATGATGTACGTGCGCTTACTCGTCCCAATGCTTTAAAAACGGCGGCAGATCTGGATATACCCGTAGTGATCATGCATATGCGTGGTGAGCCGACTACAATGAATCAGTTAGACCAATATACGGACGTAACCTTAGATGTTATAGCGGAGCTCCAGCAGCGCGTGAATGAAGCTTTAAATGCGGGTGTGAAAAAACATAATATTATTATTGATCCTGGGTTTGGTTTTGCAAAAAATGCGCAGCAAAACTTAAGACTATTAAAAGAATTTTGGAAGCTTGGTGAAATGGGTTATCCGATTTTATCTGGCCTTTCTCGTAAACGTTTTATTGGTGAAGCATTAAAAGGTGCAACTGCAGATCAGCGTGCGGTAGGAAGCGTTACGGGGCATTTGCTTAGTATTCAGCAAGGAGCATGCATTGTCAGAGCGCATGATGTCAAAGCAATGACTGATGCAATTCTAGTTTGGAAGGCGATGATACAAGCTTAACAAAGTAGGCTTTATAAAAATCAGATAGTAACTCATTAATTTAATGAGCTAGATGATTGAGTCAGGGAAAAATATCGTTATTCTTTTGAAAATATGTTATAAGCGGCAAGTTTTTGCTGTTGTGTAAACTTTTGTATGTTCGAAGACTTACTTCTCCCGATGTTTGATGATGAATATTATCCAGATATTTTGGTCGCTGAACTCAAGCAGCTCATTGAACAATTTGCTAAAAAAGTTCAGAAGCCTGCCTTAGCTGAGCAGGATATCTATCGATATGCTCATCAAACTGTGATTGAAATTAATGAGATGAAACCTCAGTTCGAAGATCTAGATTCTTCGTTAGATGATAGTGCTGCTGACTATATTGCTGAAGCAATGATGATGGTAGCACAGGAAGCTGGATATTTAGATCTAGAAATGGAAGAGCTGGTTATGAATCGAGAGTGGTGATTACTCTCGATTTTCAATATCTTCAAATACATCTAACAAGTGGCAAGATGCCTTTAAATGTATTTCGTCTATTTCTTTAACTTTTAAAACTAAAACACCATTCTCTTGATAATCTGCGTCCGCTAACAAACTGACCCAATAAGTTTCTCGTTTTTGTTCCAGCGTTTTAAATTTATCTATTATCTGTTCGGGTGCTTTAACTAAATAATCATCTTTAGTAATAGAGCAACGTGAAAAATACCAATGGTTGTCTTTGAAAGAAAGGGTACCTGAGAAAAGATCTGTGGCGTAAACCTTTGTTATAAAAAGGGTAGTGTAAACGAGTAATAATATTCTTATCATAAAATTCATTTTGTTTAGGCATAAAAAAACCAGCATACGCTGGATTCTTTGTAGCACCAAATTCAATATTTGAAAATGGTGCCCGGGGCCGGACTCGAACCGGCACGCTTTGTGGGCGGGGGATTTTAAATCCCCTGTGTCTACCTATTTCACCACCCGGGCATGTGCGCAATAATAGAGGACAAGTGCGCGATTGGCAAGAGAAAATCAGAGAGTTTGCTTTATTTTCAATCAGTTCTTGTTGGTATTTATATAAATTAACCAATTTGTGTCATGATTTGTTCATTAAACTGAGATCAGTTGTTCATCTTATCTACCTAAATTTAAGACACTCATTGCTTAAAACTTAGGTAATTTTATGTCAGAGAAAATTTCACGCCGAGAATTAATTCAAAAAAGTCTGTTCGGTTTTGGGGCGCTATCTTTGCCTGTAGCTTTTACGGGGTGTAATGATGGTTCCGATGAGGAGGGTTCAGAAACACAAGCAGATTTTTTACATGGAGTTGCGAGCGGCGACCCTTTGCAAGATAAAGTAATTTTATGGACGCGGTTAACACCAGTAGACTTTAGTGCACCTCTTAAGGTGACTTGGGAAATTGCTACCGATGATCAGTTCAAGCAAAATTTAAAGACTGGTACGGTTCAAACGACTAAAACTGACGATTTTACCGTGAAGGTGGATGCAACAGGTCTACAAGCGGGTACGACTTATTATTATCGCTTTCGATTTGGTACCAAAGTCTCGCCAGTAGGGCAAACAAAAACATTACCTGTAACTACCAATAAGGTCAGCTTCGCAGTATGTTCTTGTTCTAATTATCCTGCGGGTTATTTTTACGTTTATCGTGAAATGGCAAAACAGAATGTGGATGTAGTCATTCATTTGGGTGATTATATTTATGAATATGGGGCTGATGGCTATGCGACAGAAGATGCTGCAAAGCTGGGCCGTACTTTACCGTCCGATAATAATAAAGAAATTATTAAATTAGATGATTATCGCAAACGTTATGCGCTCTATCGCCAGGATAAGGACTTGCAGGCGGTTCATCAGCGTCATCCTTTTATTGTAATTTGGGATGACCATGAGTTAGCAAATGATACTTGGCGTGAAGGTGCAGAGAATCATCAAAGTAATGAGGGTCCTTTCTTGGAGCGTAAATTAGCTGCTCTACAAGCTTATTTTGAATGGATGCCGATTCGCCCAGTTTCTAGTACCGATCATTTAAATATCTATCGTCAGTTTAACTTTGGTTCGCTGGTTCAATTAACCATGTTAGATACACGTATTATTGCGCGAGATAAACAGCTCGAATATAAAGACTATATGATAGCTTCTGGTTTAGATGCTCAAAAGTTTCAGGCTGATTTAACAGATCCAAAGCGTACTTTAATGGGATATACGCAAAGGGATTGGCTGGTCGATAAATTACAGCAATCTACAGCAACATGGAATGTTGTGGGACAGCAAGTCTTAATGAGTAAAATGTGGATTCCAGCTGAGTTGTTGGCATCGTTGGGGCAAATTACTTCAGGCGGAACTTCGTCTGATACATTAGCTAAAATGACTGCTCAGATTACAGAATTAGTCACATTAAAATTACGATTAGAGCAAGGTGATCCAACTTTAACTGTTCAAGAAAAAGCGCGAGTCACAACTTTAGTTCCCTATAACCTCGATGCTTGGGATGGTTATTACGCTGAACGAGAGTTTTTGTATGACAAATTGGCAGAGTTTAATAAGAAAATTATTGTTTTGGCGGGCGATACCCATAATGCGTGGACATCTTACTTATATAGCCAAAAGGGTGAATATATCGGGGTTGAACTGGCGACAAGTTCGGTTTCTTCACCGGGTCTTGAAAAATATTTAAGTATTCCGCTAACTCAGTTGCAGCAATTTGAATTTGCCTTTACAACGCTTATCGATGAATTGGCATTTTGTAATTTAAATCAGCGGGGTTATTTGATGGTTACACTAGATGATAAGCAGGTGCTGTCGGATTGGATTTTTGTAGATTCAATTAAAAATGCAGAATATAAAGTAGATTCTAGTCGAAGCTATCAATTGGTGTTGGATGCGAATTTAACACCTGAAAAAGATAAGCAAAAAACTGCTTAAATATATGGGGCGAGAAAGGGATGCTAATAAGTATCCTTTTTTTAGACATAAAAAAACCAGCTTTCGCTGGATTCTTTATGACACCAATTTCTATACTAGAAAATGGTGCCCGGGGCCGGACTCGAACCGGCACGCTTTGTGGGCGGGGGATTTTAAATCCCCTGTGTCTACCTATTTCACCACCCGGGCTTTACCAAATTTGGAGGCGGAGGTCGGAATCGAACCGGCGTCCACGGAGTTGCAGTCCGCTGCATGACCACTCTGCCACCCCGCCTACATTTGGTGATGCACATATTAGCAACCTTTACAAAAAAAACAATACTCTTTTGAGATAAGATGAACATAAAAGCAACATCTAGAATAAATTTGTCCAAATAATCATGTATTATTGGCACATTAAATTCATGTCTACCTTGGAGATGTGCTGTGGCATTGGTTTTAGACGGTCGCGCATTAGCAAAGCAAATTGAAGAAAATTTGTCAGTACGTGTTGAAGCTTTAAAAGCTAAAACAGGTCGTACCCCAATTTTGGCGACTATTTTAGTTGGGGATGATGGTGCATCTGCAACTTATGTACGCATGAAAGGAAATGCTTGCCGTCGAGTAGGCATGGATTCTTTAAAAATTGAATTGCCACAAGAAACGACAACAGAACAATTATTAGCTGAAATTGAAAAACTTAATGCTAACCCAGATGTACATGGCATTCTTTTACAACATCCAGTTCCAGAGCAAATTGATGAGCGTGCATGTTTCGATGCAATCTCATTAGCTAAAGATGTTGATGGTGTAACCTGTCTTGGTTTTGGCCGTATGGCTATGGGTGAAGCGGCATATGGTTCAGCGACTCCTGCTGGCATCATGACCATTTTAAAAGAAAACAATATCGAAATTGCTGGTAAACATGCGGTTGTGGTTGGCCGTTCTGCAATTTTAGGTAAACCAATGGCAATGATGCTTTTGCAAGCCAATGCAACAGTAACGATTTGCCATTCACGCACACAAAACTTACCTGAGCTTGTGAAACAAGCCGATATTATTGTCGGTGCAGTTGGTAAAGCTGAACTTATCCAAAAAGATTGGATTAAACAAGGTGCAGTGGTTGTAGATGCTGGTTTCCATCCTCGTGATGGCGGCGGTGTAGGTGATATTCAATTACAAGGTATTGAAGAAATTGCTTCTGCTTACACACCAGTACCGGGTGGTGTTGGTCCAATGACTATTACAACTTTGATTCGTCAAACTGTAGAAGCTGCTGAAAAAGCTTTAGGTTAATTTAATTAACGCTAGGCTGTTATTTGATACGCGTAACCGTCATCCGCAATTGTTTGAGGCAGAAATACGTTAAAAATTTAATGTTTCTGCGATACTTTCGATTCTAGAGAGTATCTGCCGAGTTTTGCGGATGACAATGGTTTTGCCTACTTTTCCCGAAAGAAAAGTAGGTCCAACCGAAGGTTATTCTAAAAATTCAAATCATAATGGAATGACTCTGTTATGCTTGTTATAAAAATGAATTAAAAGAAATCTGATGAGCTGCACCTTTCAACTGTCTAAAGCCCCTGAACATTTACTTCAAGCCTTACATGAAGTTATTCCCAATTGTGAGTTGATGGTACAACAATTACCAGAAACGCCTGTTTCTTTATGGTTGATTCCACCAGTTTTTCCAACTGATCGCTTAGATGATGAAGTTATTCGTCGTATTTGGAATGATACGCCGTATTGGATTTTTTGTTGGGCATCTGGTTTGGCGATGGCGCAGTGGTTACTTGCAGAGCCGCACCATGTTAAGGATAAAGTTGTTTTGGATTTTGGAGCGGGTTCGGGTGTAGTTGCAATTGCTGCAAAAATGGCAGGAGCGAAACGAGTCATCTGCTGTGATATTGATCAAGTTAGTTTGAATGCTTGCCGCGAAAACGCTTTACTTAATAATGTTGAGCTAGAATATTTAGATGATTTATATAAGGCTGAGCAAGTTGATGTTTTGCTAGCAGCTGATGTTTTATATGATCAATGTAACCGCTTTTTCTTAGATGAATTTTTAAAGTTTGCACCAGAAGTCTGGGTGGCTGATAGTCGTGTTAAAAACTTTAGTCATCCCAAATATGAAAAAATTGAAGAAAGAAGTGCTTCTACATGGCCTGATCTGGATGAAGCTAAAGAGTTTAGAAATGTAAGTTTTTATAAGACGCTGTAAAAGAACAGCGTCTTTTTTTTATTTTATGAACAAGTATAACGAACAACTTTTAGCGTGCTTGGACGTGCTTCAAGCGCTTGGCGAGTCGCATAGTCTTCACCATTATTTAAGCTAGGTGTATTTGATAAGCCAAAAGAAGCACGAGTTTCGCCGAGTTGAATTCCATAATGCTCATCTTTCGCTGGATTAGGAATTTCATTGATACTCAAAATTGATAATTTATAAACTTTCTGAGCACCTAGCACATTCTGACAAGCGCGTTGTAATTTACGTTCATCGAGTTGCTGGTTATTACGACCCGCTAAAGTGTAAGCTAAAGTCGCCGAAGTTTTTGTTTGGTTTTCAATCTGGTATCCAGTTGAACCATTATATTGTCGAGGGGTAGTCTGACAAGCAGTTAAAACAAACATACTACTTAATGTCAAGCATAAAATACTTCTATTCATCAGTATCGTCCTTATTTTCTTATAGCTAGTATCTCATAAAATACAAAGGTTGTTGGGGCTTAATCTCATGATTTGAGCTAACATCGGCGAACGATATTAGCTCTTATTAGTAAAGTATTAATGTTCTTTGATTTTTGAATGATGCTTGGTATCTTTCATAAAAATATAAATAATGAGAGAAATGAAGATCATAATACTTACATAAATAAAGTACCAAGATTCATGCCCAGCTTCTTTAAAACTTAAAGCAAAGAACTCTGCTGTTCCGCCAAATAACGTATTAGCAATTGCGTAAGGTAATGCAACACCTAAAGCGCGAATGTGTGCAGGGAAAAGCTCAGCTTTAACTACGGCATTAATTGAAGTATAACCAGTCACCATTACGAGCCCCCCAAAACATAACCAGAAAGCTGTCCAGTAATTATGTGTATTTGCAAGTGCATCAAATAAAACGTATGTGAATAAAACACCTGTTATTCCGAAGAAAATCATAAGGGGTTTTCGACCAATGCGATCCGACAAAGCACCCGCTACAGGCTGTAGACACATAAAAATAAATAGCGCTAAAGTTGTAATTTGAGTGGCTTCAGGTTTGGTAAATCCAGAAGTATTGACCAAATATTTTTGCAGATAAGTCGTGTAAGTATAGAAAGCTAAAGTCCCGCCAGCTGTTAAAAATAATACTGTGAACGCTTCTTTCGGATAATGTTTAAATAAAGCAAACATGCCTGATTTAGGCTGGTCTGTTTCTGCCTGAGCATTTTTAAAAGATTGAGTTTCTAATAGGCCACGTCGAATGCGGAAAACTACAATAGCAAGTAAAGCTCCAATAAAGAATGGAATACGCCATCCCCAATCATGTAATTGTTCTTCAGTTAATACCATTTGTAATATTAATAGAACACATAGGGCTGTGAGCTGACCAGCAATCAATGTTACATATTGGAAGCTAGAGAAAAAACCACGTCGATTTCTTTCAGCCATTTCACTTAAATAGGTAGCACTAGCACCATATTCACCGCCTACACTTAAGCCTTGAATTAAACGGGCGACAACTAAAAGAAGAGGGGCAAATACACCAATACTTTCATAACTTGGCGTCACGGCAATAAGCAGCGAACCGATACACATTAAAGTGACTGAAAGCGTAAGACCCGCCTTGCGTCCTTTACGGTCGGAATAGATTCCCATAATCCATGCACCGATCGGGCGCATTAAAAAGCCTACAGCAAAAATTGCGGCCGCTTGAAGGAGTTGAGCCGTCTGGCTACCTTTTGGGAAAAAAGCATGAGCAAAATAGAGCGTAAATGCGGCATATACATACCAGTCGTACCATTCGACAAGGTTACCAGCAGAACCGCCCAAAATTGATTTTAGACGAGTTTTTGTATCTAAATTAGAGTGTGGAGTTGTTGCGGTAGAAGGTTGATCAACCATGAGTCGCTCCATGTTTCGCTTGGGTTGAATGCTAAAAAAGAGAAGATTTATTCCGTTTTTACATATTTTCTAGAGGAGTATTTCACTTTATTTTTTTTATGTCTGTAAAACAATGTTTATTATTTAAGCAAAGGAATAAGTTGAATATTTATGTGATTTCAAATTAGCCGATCAGCTCACGTTTATAATATTGTTGGGATCTTTGGCATATTATTTTTTTCCAAGTAGTAAAAATTGATAAAGAATGAGTAGAGTTTGGGCGAAGAAAACCTATACCCCTTAAAAATAATGATATATTCCAAAGAAAATTTTAAGTAAATATAGTTAGGCATGATGTCTTGGCATTGTGGACTAGATGTGTGTGAATAATGAAAGGGACATTCAGATGTCAAATTGCCCGAAAAAATATATTGTTGCTTTTGATCAGGGAACAACAAGCTCAAGAGCAATTGTTTTAGACCATGATGCTAACGTTGTAAGTATTGCTCAAAAAGAATTTACTCAGATTTATCCTCAGCCTGGCTGGGTTGAGCATGACCCTATGGAAATTTGGGCTACGCAAAGTGCTGTTTGGGTAGAAGCATTAGCTCAAGCAGGTATTAAGAGTGAACAAGTTGCAGCAATTGGGATTACCAATCAGCGGGAAACCACAGTTGTTTGGGATAAAAAAACGGGCAAGCCGATTTACAATGCGATTGTTTGGCAAAGTCGACAAACGACTGAGATATGCAATCAATTGCATAAAGCAGGATGGCAAGAATACATTCGTAAAACAACGGGTTTGGTGATTGATCCGTATTTTTCGGCTACAAAAATTAAATGGATTTTAGACCATGTTGAAGGAAGCCGTGAGCGTGCTGAGCGAGGAGAGTTGTTGTTCGGTACGGTGGACACTTGGTTAATCTGGAAACTAACCAATGGTGCTGTTCATGTGACTGATTTTACCAACGCATCACGAACCATGCTGTTTGATATCGAAAAGCTAGAATGGGATGAAAAACTTTTACAAGTTTTAGAGATTCCTCGAGAAATGTTACCCGAAGTACATAGCTCATCTGAGGTTTATGGATATACACATACTATTAGTGGGCAAGAAGTAGGTATTCCAATCGCAGGAATCGCAGGTGATCAACAAGCCGCACTGTTTGGTCAAATGTGTGTTGAGTCTGGTCAGGCAAAAAATACCTACGGCACTGGCTGTTTTCTATTAATGAACACAGGTAAGAAGATTGTTCGTTCAGAACATGGATTACTAACTACTATTGCATGTGGTGCGAGTGGTGAGGTGAACTATGCATTAGAGGGTGCCGTATTTAATGGTGGTTCTTGCGTTCAGTGGTTACGCGATGAATTAAAAGTCATTAAGAATGCTAAAGACTCTGAGCTTTATGCAACACGTGTGAAAGACTGTAACGGTGTATATGTTGTACCTGCTTTTACAGGGTTAGGCGCACCATATTGGGACCCAACAGCGCGTGGAGCTATTTTTGGACTTACTCGTGGGGCTAGTATTGAACATATTATTCGTGCAACTTTAGAGTCTATTGCTTTTCAAACCCGAGATGTTTTAGATGCAATGCAGCAAGATGCAGAAGAAGAGCTTCGTACACTTAGAGTCGATGGCGGAGTAACAGAAAATAATTTCTTGATGCAATTTCAAGCCGATATTTTAGCGACACCAGTAGAACGTCCAATAATGAAAGAAACCACAGCTTTGGGGGCAGCTTTTCTTGCTGGACTGGCGACGGGTTTCTGGCAAGATCTACATGAGTTAAGAAATAAATCTGCCATAGAAAAGGTATTTGAGCCAAAAATGTCTTATGAACAATCAGAAATTATTTATAAAGGGTGGCTCAAGGCAGTTAAGCGTAGTCAAAGTTGGGCTGAGGATTAATTCGTTCTTTAACTGGTTGAATTCAATAGTAGGGTAATTAATTAACGGTTAAATACTTGGTTATTTAAAATTGATTATTCTACTTTTTTGATTGTTGTTTCTTCAATTTGGTGTTTTAATTTTTATAAGATCAACAATAAAAAGAAAATGAGAAATGAAAATACAGCCTAATGATTATTCAAAAATATATGACATTGCCGTGATCGGTGGCGGTATTAATGGTGTTGGTATCGCTAATGATGCTGCAGGCCGTGGACTATCGGTATTTTTATGTGAAAAAGATGATTTAGCTAGTCACACTTCATCTGCTAGCAGCAAATTAATTCATGGTGGTCTGCGTTATTTAGAGCATAAAGAATTTCGTCTGGTTAGAGAGGCTTTAGCAGAGCGTGAAGTGTTGTTGGCTAAAGCTCCACATATTATTAAACCCATGCGCTTTATTATGCCTCATCGACCACATTTACGTCCTGCGTGGTTAATTCGGGCGGGCTTGTTTTTTTATGATCATTTGGGAAAACGAGAAAAACTATTAGGATCAAATCTTATTTACTTCAAAGAAGATAGTCCTTTAAAACCAGCCATCACACGTGGCTTTGAATATTCTGACTGTACTGTAGATGATGCACGTCTTGTAGTGTTAAATGCATTACAGGCCAAAGAGAAAGGTGCCAAAGTCGTAACACGTACGCGTTGTATTAAAGCTTATAGGGAACAAGAGTTGTGGCATCTGGAGTTACAAAGCGGAGCAGAGTTTTATCAGGTACGTGCACGAGCTTTAGTGAATGCGGCAGGTCCTTGGGTTGAAGAAATTATTAGTGAAAATCTGAAGCTAAAATCACCCTATCGAATTCGGCTGATCCAAGGAAGTCATATTGTTGTACCAAAATTATATGACTGCCATAAAGCCTTCATTATGCAAAACGAAGATCGACGCATCGTGTTTGCCATTCCTTATTTAGAAAAATATACACTGATTGGTACGACAGATCAGGAATATATAGGTGATCCACAAAAGGTAGAGATCACAGAGGTAGAAATTGATTACCTCTTAACAGTGGCCAATTCACATTTTAAAAAGCAGTTAACTCGAGCTGATATTGTAAGTCAATACTCGGGTGTACGTGCTTTATGTGATGATGAGTCTGATAATCCTTCAGTGATTACACGTGACTATACCTTGGCATTACAGGCTGAACATAAAAAAGCACCTTTGTTATCTGTGTTTGGTGGCAAGATCACAACTTACCGAAAATTAGCCGAAGCTGCTTTAGATCATCTGTCTGCATTTTTTAATGATATGGCAGAGGAGTGGACTGCAGATGAGCCATTACCTGGCGCTGAAAACTGGACAACACTAGATGATTTAACGCATCAGATTCATTCACGTGTAAGTGGAGTTTCTGAGTCACTTACCAACCGTTGGGCGCATGCATACGGCACAAGAGTCTGGAATATGGTTCGAGAGAGAAATGCAATAGAGCAATTAGGCCAGAATTTTGGACATGATTTATTTGAATGCGAAGTCAAATACTTATGTGAATATGAATGGGCAACTACTGCGGAGGATATATTGTGGCGTAGAACAAAACTAGGTCTGGCATTTGATGAAAAACAAGTAAAAATATTAGAAGCTTATTTATCTGAGCGTCGACAAAAAGATGATGCCGCATAATAAAAAAGGTCGCACATGGCGACCTTTTTTATATATAGCAATTAGAAGCCAGTTTTTACAGCTTCAAGTAAAGCTGCTTGACGTTCTTTTAATGCTTTTGGTAAGCGATCACCGAGTTTATTAAATAAATCAGTGTGGCTTTCAATTTCAGTAATCCACTGATCTTTATCTTGAGCTGTGATTAGGTCAAATTCTTCTTTAGAGAATTCAGTACCTTCCCAGTTCAAGTCGTCATATGTTGGAACAAGACCAATTGGTGTTTCAACAGCGTTTGCACGACCTTCACAACGATCAATGATCCACTCAAGAACACGCATGTTTTGACCGAAACCAGGCCATACGAAGTTGCCTTCAGCATCACGACGGAACCAGTTTACATTAAAGATTTTTGGTAATTTATTACCAGCTGCTTCAGCTTTTGTACTTACTTGTTGACCAAGGCTTAACCAGTGATCAAAGTAGTCAGCCATGTTATAGCCAGCAAATGGAAGCATCGCGAATGGGTCACGACGAACGATACCTTGTTGACCAACAGCAGCAGCAGTAGTTTCAGAACCCATAGTTGCCGCTTTATATACACCGTCAACCCAGTCGAAAGCTTCAGAAACTAAAGGAACTGTATCTGCACGGCGACCGCCGAAAATAAATGCAGAAATTGGAACGCCTGCTGGATTTTCCCAGTCAGCATCGATAGAAGGGCATTGACCAGCTGCAACAGTGAAGCGAGCATTTGGATGTGCTGCTTTTTCACCATTTACGTGAGGCTGACCTTTCCAGTTAGTTAAGTTTGTTGGAACTTCTTTAGAAAGACCTTCCCACCATACTTGACCATCTTCAGTTACCGCTACGTTTGTATAGATAACATCTTTATGAAGAGTTGCCATACAGTTCGGGTTAGTCTTGGTGTTTGTACCAGGAGCTACACCGAAGAAACCAGCTTCAGGGTTAATCGCATATAAACGACCATCTTCACCTGGTTTGATCCAAGCAATATCGTCACCTACAGTTTCGATTTTCCAACCTTCATAACCTGCTGGTGGAATTAACATTGCAAAGTTTGTTTTACCACATGCAGACGGGAATGCTGCAGCGATGTAGTGTTTTTCACCTTGAGGGTTAGTTACACCAAGAATAAGCATGTGTTCAGCTAACCAACCTTGTTCGCGTCCCATGACAGAAGCGATACGAAGAGCTAAACATTTTTTGCCAAGTAATGCGTTACCGCCGTAACCAGAACCGAAAGACCAGATTTCACGAGTTTCTGGGTAATGAACGATATATTTTTCAGGGTTACATGGCCAAGCAACATCTTGTTGACCTTCAGCAAGTGGAGCACCTACTGTATGTACACAAGGAACAAACTCGCCGTCTGTACCTAATACATCATAAACGGCTTTACCCATACGTGCCATTTTACGCATGCTAACAGCAACGTAAGGAGAGTCAGTTAACTCAATACCGATATGAGCAATATGGCTACCTAAAGGACCCATTGAGAAAGGAACAACGTACATGGTACGGCCTTCCATTGAGCCTTCAAATAAACCATTTAATTTTTCACGCATAACAGCTGGGTTTTCCCAGTTGTTTGTCGCACCAGCATCTTCTTTATTTTGAGAGCAGATGTAAGTACGGTCTTCAACACGTGCAACGTCAGATGGGTCAGAATTTGCAAGATAAGAACCAGGATGTTTTTCTTGGTTTAATTTCTGCATGGTGCCGTTAGCGATCATCAAGTCGATTAGACGTTGATACTCTTCTTCGCTTCCGTCACACCATTCGATTTTTGCTGGTTTGGTTAAGTTTGCAATTTCTTCAACCCATGCGATAAGCTTAGGATGACGAACGAATTCTGGTGCGTTCACTGTGGTCATGGTGAGGCCTATTCAAAATATGTACAACGTACAAGTCATTCATTGAGAGGTACAATGAAAGATCAAATAAAAAAGTGGCTGTATTAAAGCACAAAATCATAAAAAAAATAAGACTAAAGACTAAGAAATAGATATTTTACTTTTATATATTTTTCTCATTTAAATCATTAACTTGTAGTTTTTTGCAATATCTTATTCTTAATATTTTTATGTTGTATGTGTGTTATTTATATTATTTATTTCCTTAAAAATCAATGTCTTGATTCTTGTTTTTTTCTTGAGAATTATTATTGATTAAACAAATGATCTTCATTCAAAATTTACATAAAGGGACTTTTATTAGGCGTTTTTATATACAATATTCAGGATGAATCCCTCTAAGATAATAAAAATGCGGACTTTAAAACCTCTCTCTATCATTTATAACCAAAAGTCGGGTTTTCATGCATCAAAACATGAAGATATGTATGAACAGTTAATGACTGTGTTCACCGAATTTGGTTTTGAAATACAAGTTTTTGAATTAGCAGAAGATGTTTCCTTTGATAATTTAATGAGTCAAGTGATTCATCGGCATAGCCAAAATGCAAATTTAGGTGTTGTTGTTGCAGCGGGTGGGGATGGAACCTTAAATGCAGTAGCGTCAAAGCTTAGACATACTCATATTCCTATGGGAATTTTACCTTTGGGAACCTTTAATTATGTCGCTAAAGTTTTAGATATACCCTTAGATTTGTTAGAAGCTGCTGAAGTTATCGCTACAGGTACAACTCGTTCTGTACATATTGCGACAATTAATGACCATGTTTATTTAAATAATGCAAGTCTAGGACTTTATCCATTATTTATAAAAAAACGTGAGCTTTATAATAAATACTTAGGGCGTTTACCTTTGCATGCCTATACATCAGCTTTGGATGTTTTATTAAGAGAAAATAAATCCATGAAACTTTCCATCACAGTAGATGGGAAGAAATATCCAGTCAAAACACCTCTAATTTTCTTTGGTAATAACCAGTTGCAGTTGTGTGATATGAAATTAAGAATTGCCGAATGTGCAGCACAAGGTCGGGTCGCTGGAGTGGTGATTACGAAAAGTGATAGGCTTAGTTTATTAAACATGTTGTGGCAGTGGATTCAAGGCAAAGTAGAAGAGACACAAGATGTTTATAGTTTTTGTGCAGATCATGTGGTGGTAGATTGTGCAAAAAGATCAAAACTTACAGTGGCTTTAGATGGTGAAATATTAGAGATGAAAGCGCCTTTAAATTTCTCTGTGGAAAAGAATGCTTTAAATATTATGGTGCCAAATGTTGTTACATCTGTCTGATCTGCATTTTGGAACAGAAGTTGAGGTATGTTTAGATGCAATCCGACTTTTTTGCACTCAACATAGACCTGAAGTCATTGTGGTGAGTGGTGATATTACTCAACGTGCCCGATATCAACAGTTTTATAAATGCCGTCAGTTTTTAGATAGCCTTAATATTCCTTATCTTGTTGTGCCTGGTAATCACGATATTCCGTTGTACCATATCTGGAACCGTTTTTTCTCACCATTTACTCGCTACCAATATTTTTTTGGCCAGCTTGAACCAACTATAGAAACTGAACATTTTTATATTGTTGGGGTGAATAGTATTCGCCGTCGTTATCATACTCGTGGACATATTTCGATTGAGCAAATTCAAACTACATATGAGCGATTACAGCAAGCGCCAGCGGATAAAATCAAATTAGTTGTTTTCCATCAACCTTTTTATACTCCACCTGATGATGAGCATGGTATTAAAGATTGTCCTGTATTAGGAAAAATGGCACTCGAAAAATGGAGTACCACGGGACTATTTGGAATGTTACACGGGCATTTACATAAAACTGCTGTATATGATTTAACGCAAATTTATCAGTTAAAGATAGATCATCCTATTTATGATATTCATGCAGGAACAGCAACTTCTAGCCGTTTGCATTATCATGTTCCAAATAGTTTTAATGTCATTTCAAATGAAGGAAAAATTAATCATTATTGGTTTAATTACGATTTAAAGATTTTTCAATTAATTTAATTTATAAAAATTCTATAAGACATTTAACTTAAGAGTAGATTGATAAAATTTTATCCATTACAATGCCTAAGCTTTAAATTCTATATATGGGGAATAGGAAAACATTCTAAATGTTTTATCATTTTAAAAATAATATTAATGGATACATAAAAATTTTTAACTATATAAAAAGCCGCGATTTAAAGTAGCTACAATAAGGGTTTAGTATTTTATGATAGTTAATAATATTTGATTAAATGAGTATCTATTTATCTTAATATTTTAGAATAACTTAATAATATTTAAAATTTCATGGTGGAAAAATGGTACAAGTATCATTAATGGCAAATAATGCTTCAAAAAATAATACAGTTGATATTAATGTAGGCCAGACAAAAAATATTGTAGTAAATCCTAAAGAAGTCGCAAAAATCGATATAAATCCAGAAAAAATTTCTTCAATAACAAGAGAAGGAAACAGTGCAATTGTTCATCTAAAAGATGGAACTGAAATTGTTTTAGAAAACTATTTTATTAACGAAAACCCGCAAATTCTTTTAAATGAAGGGCAGAGTTATTGGACTGCTAATCTGGGAGAAGATGCTAGCGGACAGACCACTGTTAATTATTTAGAATTAAAAGATACGCCAAAGCTTATTGATAGTTCATCTTCTGTACCCCTCTGGTCGTGGGTAGTCAGCGCTTTAGCAGGAGCAGGAACAATTGCTTTATTGTCTCGGAACGATTCTAAAGATACGACGCCTCCTGAGCCAGGTACTTTGAATTTCAATAATTTTTTAGATTCTGGGGGGGCGACAACCGACCAGATTACTCAAGATAAAAACTTTAATTTAAAGCTTGAAGGACAGGAAAGTGGAAGCCGAGTAACATATTTGGTCTCTACCGATGAAGGAAAAACTTGGCAAGAGACAACGGTCGCTCAAAAAGATTTAGTGGATGGAAGTTATCTTTACAAAGCTGTAGTAACCGACGTTGCAGGCAACATATCTGAAACCAGTGTGCAAAAAGTCGTTGTGGATACAACAGCGCCGCAAGCAGGTGAACTGACTTTAGCTGCTTTGACTGATACGGGCATTTCAGCAACTGATCAAATTACGCAAGATAAAGCTTTTGATTTAAAGATTAGCGGACAAGAAGTAAATAGCCAAATTACTTACTGGATATCGAAAGATGAAGGAAAGACATGGCAGGAAACGACAGTAAATCAAAAAGATTTGGCTGATGGTATTTATCAATTTAAAGCTGTAGTAACCGACGTTGCAGGCAACATATCTGAAACCAGTGTGCAAAAAGTCGTTGTGGATACAACAGCGCCGCAAGCAGGTGAACTGACTTTAGCTGCTTTGACTGATACGGGCATTTCAGCAACTGATCAAATTACGCAAGATAAAGCTTTTGATTTAAAGATTAGCGGACAAGAAGTAAATAGCCAAATTACTTACTGGATATCGAAAGATGAAGGAAAGACATGGCAGGAAACAACAGTAGCTCAAAAAGATTTAACCGATGGTGTTTACCAATATAAAGCTATAGTTACAGACGTTGCAGGCAATACATCAGAAACCGCTATACAAAAAGTTGTTGTCGATACAACAGCACCACAAGTAGGTGAACTGACTTTATCTGATTTAAGTGATACAGGTGTTTCGGCAACTGATCAAATTACACAAGATAAAACTTTTGATTTAAAAATTAGTGGACAAGAAGTCAATAGCCAAATTACTTACTGGATATCGAAAGATGAAGGAAAGACATGGCAGGAAACAACAGTAGCTCAAAAAGATTTAACCGATGGTGTTTACCAATATAAAGCTATAGTTACAGACGTTGCAGGCAATACATCAGAAACCGCTATACAAAAAGTTGTTGTCGATACAAGAGCGCCGCAAGCAGGTGAATTAACTTTATCTGATTTAAGCGATACGGGTGTTTCAGCAACAGATCAAATTACGCAAGATAATAATTTTACTTTGAAGCTAGCTCAACCGATTGTAATCGGAGAGCAAGCTGCTTTATTAGACCACTATGAAGTCTCTACCGATGAAGGAAAAACTTGGCAGGAGACAACAGCTGATCAAAAAGATTTAGCTGATGGAAGTTACCTCTATAAAGCTGTAGTGACAGACCTCGCAGGTAACACATCAGAAACTGGTGTGGAAAAGGTAATTATAGATAATTCTTTAAATATTGAATCAACTACAGTAACTGTAAAGTCGATTACTGAAGACAATATAATAAGTTTAGTTGAAAAAGATCAAGTTATTTCTATAAGACTGGACGTAGATAATCTACCAACAGACTTAAATAGCTCACTGACCTCAGTAAATACGACATTAAACAATGTTGTTTATAACTTTCATTTTGATGAAGTTACCCAAGAGTGGGTTACTGAAATTCCAGCAGAGTTTTTGTGGTCAGAAGAATCGCAAACCAATATATCAACTGATATTAGTCTTACTGATCAAGCTGGCAATACAGCTATTATTAAACAGACCCAAAATTATAATGTAGATCATACTCCAAATTCGCCAACTCTAGATTCACTAACTTTCAATAATATAGATGGAGCTATCATTTCAGGTAGCGCATATAAAGGAAGTAAAGTTGATATCTACAATAAAAATGGTGATTGGCTTGCAACTACAATAGCTAATGAGGAGGGTAAATTTACTTTACAAGACCTTTCTATTAGTACTAATCAAGAAATTTATGCGGTCGCTACTTATAATGGATACAGCAGTGAAAATTCGTCAATTAACCTAGTTACTGAAGTTCCTGCTATTAGTATTACAAGAATTAGTCCAGAAGGTGTGATCACTGGTTATGCGACCGAAGGCAGTCATTTTATAGTAAAAGATCAGAATGGAAATATTCTACAAGAGTTTAACTCCATTGCATTTGAGGGTTCAGGTATTACGCCTTTTAGTGTAATGGCATTAGGTGAGGTCAGACCATTTACTTTGACCCTCAACCAACCTTTAGAGGAAGGTACTCAAATTATTATCTCTACAGATAAAGATAATATTTCAGGCCATCCACAATATATTACCGCAGACTATATTCCAGCAGTATTTTTAGAAACTCCACAATTTGATATTAGTGGTGAAACTTTATCAGTACATGTTAATGAGCCGAACAGCTTTATTCGTGCATTTTCTGGAGAGGGCAATTTAATTGCTACAGGTTTTACCGATGAACAAGGCTTTGCAAGTTTACAGGTATTCCAATTTTTAAAAGAAGGTGAGTCGGTTACCGTACAAGTAGTAGATAAAAATCAAAATACGAGTGAAGCCCTAATCGAAGTTCCAAACTTTGCTTATATTCCATATGTTGAACGTATTACACAAGAAGGCTTAATTTCTGGGTTTGCTGAAGATAATAGTACAGTAATCGTGCGTGATGCTGACGGTAATGAATTAGGAAAGGTTATATTAGGTGATGACAATAGTTGGAATGAATTTAGTCATTTTAGCTTGAGTGTAAACCGACCTTTAATTGATGGAGAGCAAATTTCCGTTCAAATTATTGATAATAAAGGGTTGATGAGTCCTGAGCAGAATATCATTGTAGATCTGACTCCTCCACCTGTTCCAACAGATTTAAATTTCAATGATGCTGGTGATTTAGTTTATGGCCATGCAGAACCTTTCTCTGAAATTTTAGTTAAAGATGGGCAAGGAAACATTCTTAATAAATGGTTCTGGAATAACTGGACTGATGAGAGTGGAAGTTTTTCGATAGAACTAGGTATGTTTTTAACTAATGCTGAGACGGTTTATGTCACGGCTACCGATGTGAATGGAAATGTAAGTTTAGCAGCGCAGATACAGGCGCCTAATTATGCTTTTGCCCCCCATGTAGATAGCTTTACTTCGGACGGAGTGATAAGTGGACAAGCTGAAAATAATAGTACTCTTATTGTTAAAGATGCCAAAGGTGAAGTCGTAGCTGAAATTAAAGTCGGTGAAGATAACGGTTGGAATGGATCAAGTTATTTTAAACTCCAGCTTGACCGCCTTCTTGTTAATGGTGAGCAGTTGTTCTTATCAATTAAGGATGCTCGTGGGCAAGTAAGCACCGATACTGTAATTACCGCTGATACGGTTGCTCCTACACCAGCCAGCAATTTAGTTTTCTCAGAAGATGGTTCATATCTTACAGGCGTAGCAGAACTGAATACTACGATTCAGGTTTTTGATCATAATGGTCAGCTCGTGAATATATGGAATAACACCATAAACTCAGATGGTACATTTACTATTTTCTTAGGTAGCAATAATTTACATGGAGAGGCATTCACGGTCACAGTTAAAGACCAAGCTGGAAATGTGAGTGAAGCTGTTTCAATAAATGCTCCACTTGATGATATTGCACCGGATCCAATTAAAAATATTTTACTTGATGCAAACGGTCAAAACTTTACAGCACAAGCAGAAGCAAATAGTCAGATTGAAGTTTTTGATTCATTAGGTAATCAGACGGGTTGGGGCTCTACAGATAGTGCTGGTAATGTCTCAGGCTTTTTCAATCAAATCTATTTACATGGTGAAGAGCTTACTTTTGTTGTCATAGATCGAGTTGGTAACCGTAGTATCGAATTTAAGCAAAATGCTTTAATTGATACCATTGCACCAAATCCGATTGCAAATATCATCTTCAACGAAGATGGCCAAAGCTTTACAGCTCAGGCAGAAGCTGGAAGCTCTATTGAAATATTAGATCAGGCTGGAAATAAGATTACTACTAGTTATACCGATAGCTTAGGTAATGTATTTGGTTATTTCCCGCAAGTTTACTTACATGGTGAGGAACTTACTTTTGTTGTAGTTGACCGAGCGGGTAACCGTAGTGCAGAGGTCAAGCAGAGTGCTTTAACTGATGATATCGCACCAAATCCGATTGAAAATATTGTATTAGATATCAATGGACAGAGCTTTACAGCTCAGGCTGAAGCAAATAGTCAGATTGAAATTAAAAATACCAATGGTGACATTATTGGTTATGGATCAGCAGATAGCACAGGCAATGTTTCTGGTTACTTGTATCAGGTCTATTTACATG
Source organism: Acinetobacter sp. 22512 (assembly GCF_052044755.1). Taxonomy (NCBI): domain Bacteria; kingdom Pseudomonadati; phylum Pseudomonadota; class Gammaproteobacteria; order Moraxellales; family Moraxellaceae; genus Acinetobacter; species Acinetobacter sp. 22512. The sequence continues at coordinate 42,417 of NZ_JBQENP010000004.1, forward strand.
GCGAAGAGCTTACTTTTGTTGTCGTTGACCGAGCGGGTAACCGTAGTACAGAAGTTAAGCAGAATGCCTTGATTGATAATATTGCTCCAAATCCGATTGAAAATATTGTATTCGACTCAAACGGTCAAAACTTTACGGCGCAAGCAGAAGCAAACACTCAAATTGAAGTCAAAAATGCTGCAGGTGAGGTCATAGGTTCAGGTTATGTAGATGGCGCTGGTAATGTGTCAGGTTATTTATATCAAGTCTATTTACATGGAGAAGAACTTACTTTTGTTGTCGTTGACCGAGCTGGTAACCGTAGTGCAGAGATCAAGCAAAACGCTTTAACTGATGATATTGCACCAAATTCAATTGAAAATATTGTACTTGATGCGAACGGACAGAACTTTACAGCTCAGGCAGAAGCAAACACTCAAATTGAAGTCAAAAATGCTGCTGGTGAAGTCATAGGATCTGGTTCAACCGATAGCATGGGTAATGCTTCTGGTTACTTCTATCAGGTCTATTTACATGGTGAAGAACTCACTTTTGTTGTAGTTGACAAAGCGGGGAACCGCAGTACAGAGGTCAAGCAGAATGCCTTGATTGATGACATTGCTCCGAACGTGATTGAAAACATTATCTTTAATGAAAATGGTCAAAACTTTACAGCGCAAGCAGAAGCAAATAGCAAAGTTGAAGTTAAAAATACTGTGGGTGAGGTTGTAGGTTTTGGTTATGTGGATGGTGATGGTAATGTCTCGGGTTACTTGAATCAAGTTTATTTAAAAGGTGAGGAGCTCACTTTTGTTGTGATTGATCAAGCTGGTAATCGTAGTGTTGAAGTAAAACAAACAGCCTTTCTTGATAATACGGCACCAGAAAATGCGACTAATTTAGTATTTAGCGAAGATGGTTCATATCTAACTGGTATGGCTGAGCCCAATTCTACGATTCAAATAATTGATCAGAATGGTCAATTATTAAATCTTTGGAATAATAATGTTAATTGGGATGGAACATTTAACCTCTATTTAAATAGTAACTACATGCATGGAGAAGTATTTAAAGTAGTTGTAGTTGATCAGGCTGGTAATTTGAGTGACGGGGTTACTGTAAAAGCACCGCTTGATGATATTGCTCCTGTAGCTGCAAGTAATCTTACATTCAATGAAGATGGTTCGTCCCTTTCTGGTGTGGCTGAGCCGAATACCTTCATCCAGATTTTTGACCAAAATGGTCAGCAAGTGAATACCTGGAATCAGAGTGTAAACGCTGATGGTACATTCAACATTTCTCTAGGTAACTACAATTTACATGGTGAAGAATTTACAGTCATTGTTAAAGACCTTGCTGGAAATGTGAGTGAAGCTGTTTCAGTTAAGGCGCCGCTTGATGATATTGCCCCAAATCCGATTAAAAATATTGTACTTAATGCGAACGGTCAAAACTTTACAGCACAAGCGGAAGCAAATAGTCAGATTGAAATTTTTGACTCATTTGGTAGCCAGATAGGTTGGGGCTCTACCGACAGCACTGGTAATGTGACGGGTTACTTCTATCAAGTGTATTTACATGGAGAAGAATTAACGTTCGTTGTTATAGACCGAGTAGGTAACCGTAGTGATGAAATGAAGTTAAATGCTTTGATGGATACCATTGCACCAAAGCCGATTGAAAACATCATCTTTAATGAAAATGGACAAAATTTTACAGCACAAGCAGAAGCTAATAGTTTTATTGGTGTCAAAAATGCTGCTGGTGAGTTTGTCGGTTATGGTTATGTCGATAGCACTGGTAATGTGTCAGGTTACTTGAATCAAGTTTATTTAAAAGGTGAGGAACTCACTTTTATTGTTATAGATAAAGCAGGTAATCAAAGTATTGAATTTAAGCAAAATGCTTTAACTGATGATATTGCACCGAATCCAATCGAAAATATTATATTTGATATCAATGGACAGAACTTTACAGCGCAAGCGGAAGCAGATAGTCGAATCGAAGTTAAAAATGCTGTTGGTGAGGTGGTAGGATCTGGTTCAACCGATAACATGGGTAATGTTTCTGGTTACTTCTATCAAGTGTATTTACATGGAGAGGAGCTTACTTTTGTTGTAGTTGATCGAGCTGGTAACCGCAGTACAGAGGTCAAGCAGAATGCCTTAATGGATGATATCTCGCCAAATCCGATTGAAAATATTGTGCTCGACTCAAACGGTCAAAACTTTACAGCGCAAGCAGAAGTAAATACTCGGATTGAAGTCAAAAATGCTACGGGTGAGGTTGTAGGTTATGGTTATGTAGATAGTACTGGTAACGTGTCAGGTTATTTTAATCAAGTGTATTTACATGGAGAAGAGCTTACATTTGTTGTAATTGATCAAGCAAGTAACCGAAGTATTGAGGTTAAACACAATGCTTTAATTGATGATGTTGCACCATCAGCTGCTTCACATATTACATTAACCTCAGACGGATTGCTTTTTGGTGAGGCTGAGCCAAATGCAACGATTGAAATTATTGATCAATATGGTGCAGTTATCATAACAACTGATGTTGGATATGGTGGGGTCTTTAATCAATGGATCAATTTGAGTCAATACCAGACACAAAATTTAAGTATTGTTGTCAAAGATAAAGCTGGTAACCGCAGTGAAGTTGTTCATGAAATAGTACCTTTATTTACCAACTCACCAATTGCTGCAACAGAGCTAAAATTGGATGTAAATGGCCATATTCTTACAGGTAAGGCGACAGCAGGAATGACGATTGTTGTCACATCTACTGATGGTCAGATCATTAATGGAGAATGGAGCAGTATAGTTAATGAAGATGGTAGTTTTGCTATTAAGTTAAATAGCTATTATCTACATGGACAGACGTTACTAATTCGAGTTTATGACCAGAATACATATCAATACAGCCCAATCACTGAACTTATTGCGCCATTAGACAATATTGCTCCAGTGATTAATGAGGTAGCGATTAGTAACGACGGTCATGAGATAACTGGACATGCTGATTCAAAAGTAATTATTAAAGTAATAGATGCGGATGGAGATTTACGAGCAGAATTTCAAATGGAGGAAGCTGGATATTTCAATGTTGGTATGTATCCACCTGTATTACGTGGAGAGCAATTATTTATCACGGCAACGGATTTAGCTAAAAATATAAGTACGCCATTTAATTTTACTTTTACTGCAGATACTAATGCACCACCATCAGCAGATCATGTTGTTTTATCTGAAAATGGTTTCTTCATTGAGGGAACTGCTACACCAAATAGTGAGATGCATATTTTTGATGTGTATAGTGATTATATTGGCGGTGGTTCTGTAGATGAAACTGGATATTTTAATATCCAGTTATACTCACCTCAGGTGAATGGACAAACTTTACGTGTTGTTGTGGAACATAATGGGTATCAAAGCGTTTATACAGAAATTAAGGCACCGATAGACATCGTTGCGCCAAATGCAGCAACACAACTTGTATTGGAAGAAGGAAATATACTTTCTGGGGAGGCTGAAGCATATTCAACTGTTAATATTTTCGATGCTAATAATAATTTAGTTGGTCAGACTACTGTGGGAAGTAGTGGTACTTTCTGGGTGCAATTATGGTCACAATATTGGCATGGTGAAACATTGACAGTAAAAGTAGTTGATGCCAATCAAAATATAAGTGTGGGCTCAACGATTGTTGCTACGAATGATACAACAGTACCGAATGTAGCCACACAACTTGCCATAAATGGATTGGGAGAGCTCACGGGACATGCAGAAAGTAGAGCTATCCTTGAAGTTATATATCATTTTGCTGATCAAGAATCTTCTGTAACTTCTGTAATAAGTACGACGGTTATGGTTGATGGAACTTTCTCTGTTTATATGTATGAGAATGCAACATCATTTGATCTTACTGTTATTGATCGTGCTGGAAATCGTAGTGAAACTATCAATAAAGCAATTAGTGATTTAACTACAATCACTGTTGATCAGTTTAAAGGTGATTCTGCTGATAATACTTATATAGTTGATCATATAATTGATTTTGTTCAAGAATATATTGTTGAGCCGTATGCAATATATAAAGATGTCTGGATTGATAATAGCTATACATATCCAGAATGGGTCACTGAAGGTCATTACGAACAGATATGGTTTGTTGATGGTTATTATGATTCCCAATTGGTCACAAGTGGTTATTCAACTGTACAAAATGTTTATCAAAATCAGAATGGTATAACTTATATTGATAATGGCATGGCAGATAGCGATTATGGTCGATATGAACAACAATATTATGATTTTGCGAATGGACAATGGCAAGAAGGTTATGAATTGACCTATATACGTTCAGAAGAAGGCTGGGTTGATACTAGTCATTATGAAGACGTTTATGTTGATACAAGTCATTATGAAGATGTTTGGGTAGATACTAGCCACTATCAAGATGTTTTCGTAGAAAGCGGTTATTGGGAGAACCAACTTGTTGAATCAGGCTATCGAGATGTTGATTTTGGTGGACACGATAAAATAATTAGCTCTGTGAGTTATAGTCTGATTGGATATTCTGATTGGTCGACAGGTCTAGAAAGTGGTCGTTATGTTGAAGACTTGGAGTTGGTTGGTTCTGCTCATCTAAATGCAACAGGCAATGCTTTAGATAATCTTTTAACAGGTAACTCTGGTAATAACGTTTTGAATGGGCGTGAAGGTAACGATACCTATATGACTAATGAAGGTACTGATTCCATACTGTTCCAATTGCTAAATAGCCAAGATGCGACTGGTGGGAATGGACATGATACGGTGTTAGATTTTACTTTAGGTGATGTAAGAACTGATACTCAAGCAGACAAAATCGATTTAAGTGAACTATTAATTGACTATTCTAAAGACGTGAGCACATTAGCGAAATTTATTACTGTAGAGCAAGATGCTGGAAACACGACTATTAGTCTTGACCGAGATGGTGAAGGTACAATGTTTAGTAGTGTTTCATTGATAACTTTAAATCAGGTAAATACAACATTAGATGAATTGTTAAATAACCAGCAACTCTTTGTTTAACATTAATATTTATCTTTATAAAAGAGGCTATGAAAATAGCCTCTTTTATTTTGTGCTTTAAATTTAATAAAAACTCTTCACAACTTGTTAAAAAATGACCAAAAAAGATAAGTTTTTTTTCATTTTCCCCTTGAAGCCTTTTTTTTCATCCCCACAAAAGTGACATCTAAATATTTTGTTATTGCTCTGGATTAAAGCAATAACGATTAATCAAAAAGACTTAGTCTGATGGAGTTAATTATGAGCAACATTCGTCCATTACATGATCGCGTTGTAATTCGTCGCGTAGAAGAAGAAACCAAAACTGCTGGTGGTATTTTACTTCCAGGTTCTGCTGCTGAAAAACCATCTCAAGGTGAAGTAATTGCAGTAGGTAATGGTCAAATCACTGAGAATGGCGTACGTGCTTTGGATGTTAAAGTTGGTGACAAAGTATTGTTTGGTACTTATGCAGGTACAACAGTGAAAGTAAGTGGTGAAGAACTCTTAATCATGAAAGAGTCAGACATTTTAGCTGTGTTGGAAGGCTAATCAATCCATAACTCAATTCATTATCAGATTCAGTATTTAAAAAGATTCGGAGTTTAATATGTCAGCTAAAGACGTAAAATTTGGTGATTCAGCGCGTTCAAAAATGATTGCAGGTGTAAACGTACTTGCAGATGCGGTTAAAGTGACTTTAGGCCCTAAAGGACGTAACGTTGTTATCGATCGTTCTTTCGGTGCTCCGCACATTACTAAAGACGGTGTAACTGTTGCTAAAGAAATTTCATTAAAAGACAAGTTTGAAAACATGGGTGCTCAACTTGTTCGTGAAGTTTCTAGCAAAACTAACGACATCGCTGGTGACGGTACGACAACTGCAACTGTACTTGCTCAAGCAATTTTAAATGAAGGGATCAAATCTGTAACTGCAGGTATGAACCCAATGGATTTAAAACGTGGTATTGATATCGCAGTAAAAACTGTAGTTGAAAATATCCGTTCAAATGCAAAACCAGCTGACGATTTCAAAGCGATCGAGCAAGTAGGTTCTATCTCTGCTAACTCTGATACTACTGTTGGTAAACTTATCGCTCAAGCGATGGAAAAAGTAGGTAAAGAAGGCGTAATTACTGTAGAAGAAGGTTCTGGCTTCGAAGACGCTTTAGACGTTGTAGAAGGTATGCAGTTTGACCGTGGTTATATCTCTCCGTACTTCGCAAACAAACAAGATACTTTAACTGCTGAACTTGAAAATCCGTTCATTCTTCTTGTTGACAAGAAAATCAGCAACATCCGTGAATTGATTTCTGTTTTAGAAGCAGTTGCAAAAACTGGTAAACCACTTCTTATCATCGCTGAAGATGTTGAAGGTGAAGCGCTTGCTACACTTGTTGTAAACAACATGCGCGGTATTATTAAAGTGTGTGCTGTTAAAGCTCCTGGTTTCGGTGACCGCCGTAAAGCAATGCTTCAAGATATCGCAATCTTGACTGGTGCAACTGTTATTTCTGAAGAAGTTGGTATGTCTTTAGAGCAAGCAACTCTTCAAGATTTGGGTACTGCGCACAAGATCACTGTGTCTAAAGAAAACACTGTTATTGTTGATGGTGCTGGTGATGCTGCTGGTATTGCTGAGCGTGTTCAACAAATCCGTGCTCAAATTGAAGAATCTACTTCAGAATATGACCGTGAAAAATTACAAGAACGCGTTGCTAAATTAGCAGGCGGTGTTGCTGTAATTAAAATCGGTGCAGCGACTGAAGTTGAAATGAAAGAGAAGAAAGACCGTGTAGATGACGCGCTTCATGCAACTCGTGCAGCAGTTGAAGAAGGTGTTGTTGCTGGTGGTGGTGTTGCTCTAGTACGTGCGGTTAATGCATTAGATGGCTTAAAAGGCGCTAATGAAGACCAAACAGCAGGTATCAACATTTTACGTCGTGCGATCGAAGCTCCACTTCGTCAAATCGTTGCAAACGCTGGTGATGAGCCATCTGTAGTGATCAATGCAGTTAAAGGTGGTGAAGGTAACTTTGGTTACAACGCTGCAACTGGTGAATATGGCGATATGTTAGAAATGGGTATCCTTGACCCAGCTAAAGTAACTCGCTCTGCACTTGAGCATGCAGCTTCTGTTGCTGGCTTAATGTTAACTACAGAATGTATGATTACTGACATTCCTGAAGATAAACCAGCTGTTCCAGATATGGGCGGTATGGGTGGTATGGGCGGCATGATGTAATAACGCATCAACGCTTTAACCAAAAAAATCCCTGCTTATGCAGGGATTTTTTTATTTTTCACGTAATTTTAAGAAATAATTAAGTTCCATTATTTATATTAAAAACAGGAACAGCAGCTAGAAGTTCCTCTTTTGTTACAACCATGCTTATTTACTTGTAGGCATGGTTTTTTTTAACCTAATAAAATAATTAACCATGTAATAGCAATGATAGAGAGTGCAACAAATTGGGCAGCACTTCCCATATCTTTTGCATTTTTAGAAAGCTGATGTTTTTCAAGTGAGACTCGGTCAACCACAGCCTCAATAGCAGAGTTGAATAGCTCAACGATCATTGCAAAAAGACATACAATAATCAGTAATACATGTTCACTACGGCTCACATCAAGAAAAAAACTAGCCGGAATCAAAATAATATTAATCAAAACAATTTGACGAAAAGCTGCCTCATTTTTATAGGCTGCTTTAAATCCTGAAATAGAGTAGCCCGTTGCATTTAATATGCGCTTAAGACCGCTTTTACCCTTATAGGGAGAATAGCTATTCATATACTTATATTTCTGACACTTTTCATGCATTATATAATTTGGGTCTTAAAAAATTATTAAATCTTTTTTAAAGATTTCGACTTTATAACTCAATAGAGAAGAAAAGATGAAAAAATTATGTGTAGCGTTGGGCCTTGCAATTGGAAGTATCCATGCAAGTTATGCTGAGCCAACAGCAACCCCGCAAGTACCAGGATATTATCACCATCAATTTGGAAACTATCGTGTAACCTCATTGCTTGATGGTACGATTTATTTAAATCCTGATTTATTCAAAAACTTAAATCAGGCCCAGAAAACTAAAATCTTAACGAAATATGCTGCTGTTAATGAAAAAGGGATTCAAACCTCGGTAAATGCATTTTTAGTTGATGATGGAAAAAGCTTAACGCTTGTAGACAGTGGTGCAGCAAGTTGTTTTGGCCCGCAACTGGGCTCGATTGCAAAAAATATTGAATTGGCAGGTTATAAGCTTGCTGATGTAAAAAATGTTTTACTTACTCATCTACACCCAGACCATGTGTGTGGTATTGCTCAAAATGGAAAAGCTGTATTTCCAAATGCAACTGTATATGCACATGAGCGTGAAGCTGATTACTGGTTAAATCCAGCTTCTGAAAAAACAGTGCCAGCAGACAAAAAAGAAAATTATTTGGGCACTGTTAAAAACGTAAAAACTGCTCTTGCTCCATACCAAGTAAAAAAAGCATTCAAGACATTTAAAGATGGCGACGTCATTCAAGGTTTTGAGGTAATCGATACTCGTGGTCATACACCAGGTCATCATAGCTTCCGCTTAAAAAGTAATGATCAGCAAATCATTTTTGTTGGAGACATTGTCCACTCACATTCATTGCAATTTGATGCTCCAAAAACTGGGGTAGATTTTGATGTGAATTCTGAGCAGGCAATTAATACCCGTCTAAAAATGTTTGCTGAAATTTCAAATAACCAACAATGGGTTGCCGCACCACATTTACCATTTCCGGGCATTGGCCATGTTTATAAAGTAAATGCTGAGCAATATCAGTGGATCCCACTTTATTTTGATAATGTTGTAGAGAAATAAAAAAACAGGGCATTTATTGCCCTGTTTTTTTATTAAAAACTTTATTTATTTTGCAGCTTTTTCAAAATTAATAACGGCTTCACGGCCAAGTGCTGGGTCATCTGTAAAGACTCCATCAACACCAGCTTTAAAATAGGCTTCAAACTCTTTTAAAGCACCAGATGGACAGCGCTCCGCTGGTTTATCTTGACTGCACTTTAAATGCGTTGGTAAATAATTATTTTCTGGGCGGAAAGTATAAGGATGTACTTTCAAGCCAGCTGTATGTGCATCAGTAATAAACGAAGTCGTTTGAACCGAGCCATTGTCATTAAAGTTAAGAATATAGCCTTTACTTGGACCTACACCATTTGCATATTTAGCCACGTCTTTTAAACCTTGTGCTGTGGCTAAATATGCATAAGTTTTAGTTTCGCCAGATTCAACGAAGTCGGCTGGTTGAGAGGTTTTAGCGTCATATAATTGAATGATTTGTGCATGTTTAATCGTTTTATGAAGGTCGAGCTGATCTTTTAAATATTTTAGATTACTCACTTCAAAAGACTGTAAATAGACAGGTGCAATATCACGTGTATATTCGTATTTGGCTAAGGTTTTAAGAAGAGTATCTTCCATTGCCAGTTTCTGTTTTTTAAAATAAGTCGGATGTTTGGTTTCAATATATAAACCAATAATTTTCCCCGTTTTCTTATAATTTGCTTCAGCCAGTTCAATCACTTGCTCTAGAGTCGGGACGGGATAGAGGTCATTGTAGGCTGTGTTTGCTGGTCGGAACTCTGGAATGCGTTCACGCGCTTTAAGCTGCTGTAATTCACTTAAAGTGAAGTCTTCTGTAAACCAGCCTGTTAAGTCTTTACCATCAATATTTTTTGTTGTTTTACGATCTGCAAACTGGCTTAAAGTGCTTACATTGGTTGTTCCACCAATCTCATTTTCATGGCGAGTAACCAATACGCTATCTTTTGTAGAGACTAGATCAGGTTCAATGAAATCTGCGCCATCATCAATCGCTTTTTGATATGAAGCTAATGTGTGTTCAGGACGCAAAGCGCTCGCGCCGCGATGTCCTACCACTAAAATTTTAGGAAGTTGATATTCTGGTGTGGTTGGTGAGTTTTCAGTTTTATCGTCATCATTACAACCAACCAAGCTAATTAAACTTAAGCATAAAAGTGCTCTTTTAAACATAATTTTACTCATATTGTTTTAGTCGAAACGTATTTAGTCTGATGCTTGAACTTGACGTGATCATGAAGAATTCATGAATTTTCAGTGACACTTGTTAAAACCTTGTTTATGGGTTTGTAGGAAATGCCAGTTCTTGCTTTGTTTTTGTTCTAATTGCATTTATTGTGTTAATTCTACTTGTCTTTTTTATATCGCTCGTTGATGATCAAGAGGGCAAATTTGGTATTGCCATCTGTTAATTGACGACCTAATTCTGAGCAGCCATGCTATCTAAATTTTTTATTCAGCGTCCCATTTTTGCCAGTGTACTCGCAATTATTGTTATGGCATTTGGTATTTTCTCGGTGCTGAATTTACCCGTAGAGCGCTATCCTGATATTGCCCCTCCTAAAATTACAGTCTCGGCAAGTTATAGTGGTGCGGATGCACAAACGGTTGAGCAAAGTGTTACTCAGATTTTAGAACAACAAATACAAGGTATTGATAATTTACTTTATTTCAGCTCTACCAGTGATTCATCAGGACGTAGCCGAATTACTATTAGTTTTGATAATGGCACAAATCCAGATACAGCACAGGTCCAAGTACAAAATAGTATTAGTGGCGTCATAAGACGTTTACCCGATGAAGTACAACGCCAAGGGGTGACCGTGAGTAAGTCACTCGGCGATACTTTTATGGTGGTAGGTTTATATGACTCTACAGGTAAATCGGGCAATATTGAGCTATCGGACTATCTAACGACGCATGTGGTAGATGACCTGAATCGTATTGAAGGGGTGGGTGAGTCTGATGTTTTCGGTTCGCAATATGCGATGCGAATCTGGCTAAATCCAGAGAAATTAAAACAATATAATTTAATGCCAAGTGATGTAGCGAATGCAATCACTGCTCAAAATACACAAGTTGCCGCAGGTGCAATCGGTGATTTACCTGTCATTGATGGACAATATTTAAATACGAAAGTCACCGCAGGATCTCGACTAAAAACAGTCGAAGATTTTAAAAATATTGTAGTGAAAGCAAATCAAACAGCGAGCTATGTCTACTTAAAAGATATTGCTAGAGTCGAGTTGGGTGCAGAAAATTATCAGTCTTTTAACACTATTAATGGCTATCCGGCCGCTGGTTTAGGTATTTCTTTATCTTCTGGTGCAAACGCGATTCAGACCTCTAAACTCATCCATCAAACTCTAGATCAGCTTACAACCAAGCTACCTGCTGGCTATAAAATTGTTTATCCACGAGATAATACGCCGTTTGTTCAAGAGTCTATTAAAGAAGTTGTAAAGACGCTTATTGAAGCCATTATTTTAGTTATTTTGGTGATGTTCCTGTTTTTACAAAGCTGGCGCGCGACACTCATTCCGAGTATTACCGTTCCTGTTGTTATTTTAGGAACCTTTGCTGTTTTATATGTGCTCGGTTTTAGTATTAACACCTTAACGCTGTTTGCATTGGTGCTCGCGATTGGTTTGCTAGTAGATGATGCGATTGTGGTCGTTGAGAATGTTGAACGGCTCATGCATGAACAGCATTTAACACCGAAAGAAGCAGCCATTGAGTCGATGGGAGAAATTAGTGGTGCCTTAGTCGGAATTACATTGGTTTTAACGGCCGTTTTTATTCCAATGTCATTTTTAGGTGGTTCAATTGGCGTAATTTACCGTCAGTTTTCCATTACTTTAGTTGCCGCTATGGCGTTATCACTCGTGGTAGCATTAGTCTTAACACCCGCTTTATGTGCCTTAATTTTAAAACCGAATCCAAAGCCTATGCGCTGGGCAGTTTGGTTTAACAAAAAAATTGATCAACTTAAAAATCAATATATAAAAATCGTCCAGACAAGCATTCGATACAGTAAATCGGTTATCGTGATTTTTGTGGCTTTGATTGCTGTTTTTGCACTGTTCTATAGTGGTTTAAAAAGTGGATTTATTCCTAAAGAAGACCAAGGCATTTTAAGTGTTCAAATTAAGCTTGTTGATAGTGCCCCGATCTCACAAAGTCAAAAAATTGGAGAACAAGTCCGTCAATATTTCTTAACTCAAGAAGATAAGAATGTGGATCTGGTTTTAATCCGCTATGGCCGAAATTATTCTGGTACAGGCCAAAACTTGGCACAGGGATTTATTGCCTTAAAACCTTGGGATGTGCGTACTGGAAAGGAAAATTCGGCTGACGCTATACAAAAGCGTGCGATGAAATATTTTAGTCAATTTAGTAATGCACAAATTAATGTGACATTACCTGCTTCAGTTAATGGTTTGGGCCAAACAGATGGTCTGGATTTATGGATTCAAGATTTAAATGGTCAAGGGCAAGATTTTCTAGATAACACCTTCCGTCAGTTGCAAACACAGAGTAAAAGCTATTCAAGTTTTGAAAACTTTGATAAGCAATCTACTAACAGTAAAGCAAACCTCAATATCAAAATTAACCAGAAACAAGCATTAGCAAATGGATTAGAGCTACCCGCGATTAACAACACTTTGTCGAGTGCGTGGGGTGGAACGTATGTAAATGACTTTATTGACCGTGGTCGTATCAAGCGTGTCATGATTCAAGGTGATGCCCAGTTCAGATCAAAACCGGAAGATTTATATAATTGGTCTGTACGTAATAACCAAAATGAAATGGTACCTTTTAGCTCATTTGCTAACTTCAGTTGGGGCGGCGCTCCTGAAATTGTAAAACGTTATATGGGTTATAGTGCCTTACAGCTTCAAGCAGATGTTGCAAGTGGTAGTAGTTCAGGTCAGGCAATGAAAGATGTTGAACAACTCGTAAATCAGCAAAAAGACGTTGGCTTGGCATGGACAGGTTTATCTTTTGAAGAACAGAAGTCGACAAATCAGGCCGTCTGGTTATATTTAATTTCGGCAGGCTTTATTTTCCTATGTTTAGCCGCACTCTATGAAAGCTTAAGCATTCCCGCTGCGGTGATGACTTCTATTCCGCTTGGGGTGGGAGGAAGTGTCATTTTCTCTTATATTTTTGGTCTACCAAATGATGTGTATTTCCAGATTGCACTGTTAACCACAATTGGATTGTCTTGTAAAAATGCAATTTTAATTGTTGAGTTTGCTGCCTTGGCGCAAGAAAAAGGTAAGAGTGCAATTGAAGCAGCTTTAGAAGGCGCGAGCTTACGTTTAAGACCGATTTTAATGACTTCTTTGGCTTTTGGTGCAGGTGTGATTCCTCTTGTTTTTGCGCAAGGGGCAGGGGCTGTAAGCCGTCAAGAAATCGGTATTAGTATTTTAGGTGGCGTAATGTTCGGTACAGTACTGGTTCTGTTCTTTATTCCAGTCATGTACGTGTTATTGCGTTCATTGTTTAGATCGAAGGCTACTAGTTAAAAGTAAACAATTTAAAAACAGGTATTAAATCAAGTATATTAAGATTAACTTTCTCTTTATATATTTGATTTAAATGCCTCAAGAAAAAAAATTAACAGAGCAACAGGTCATCGCACTAGAACGAGATCTGGCCAAGTTTGCAACCATGATGGACAGTGCAGTTCGCATTCCTTTTACAAAGCAAGGTATTGGTGCCGATGCTGCGCTGAGTACGATTCCAATTGCAGGTGATGTCGCTGGTTTCGCATTGACCTGTTATGCCATCTATAAAGCTAAACAAATTGGTGTGCCTCAACATAAGTTGACTCCAGTCATCAAACTTGCCGTTGTAGATGCTGTAGTCGGATTTGTTCCAGTGGCTGGGACTATTTTTGATATTTTTATAAGACCAAGTCGAAAAGCACTAGATGTAGTTCATACGCATATACGGGAAGAATATGCGATTCAGAGTGATATTCATGTCGTTCATCCGTACTTACATGAAAAACTCGAAAAGAAGCAGCAGCATTCAGCTTTCTGGCGAAATCCTATTGTCAGTTGGTTATGGTTGCATATTCCCGATTTAGTAGGTGCGCTTGTACTGCTTTTAATTGGATTAGCTGTTTGGTGGGGGGCAAGCTATCTTTGGAGTCTCTATCAAACCATGTAATAAAAAATAAAGCCTCCATTTGGAGGCTTTATTTTTACATTAAACGTTTTATGGGCAATCTAATTGATGTAAAGCTGCCACACGTTGTTCAATTGTTGGGTGGGTTTGGAACAAAGCAGCTAAGCTGAAACCTTGTTCTTTACCTTCCGCAATTGCGAAGGCTTTCATTTCTTTTGGCATTTGATCTGGCATTTCCGTCTCAGCTTGGAGACGTAATAATGCAGAAATCATTGCTTGTTTACCTGCTAAACGTGCACCTGCTTCATCAGCACGGTATTCACGATAACGAGAGAACCACATCACAATGGCAGAAGCAAGAATACCAAAGACGATATCCAATACCATGGTAATAATGAAGTAACCCATACCAGGGGCTTCATCGTCTTGACGACCAAAGACATTACGGTCGATAAAGTCACCAACTACACGAGCAAAGAACATAACAAAGGCGTTCACAACACCTTGGATGAGCGCTAGGGTAACCATGTCACCATTCGCAACGTGGCCAATCTCGTGCGCAAGCACAGCACGTAGCTCATCTTTGTTCATACGTTCAAGTAGACCAGATGAAACGGCAACTAAGGCATCATTTTTGTTCCAGCCTGTTGCAAAGGCATTGGATTGATATGATGGAAAAATACCAACCTCTGGCATGTTGATACCAGCACGTTGAGAAAGTTCAGCGACTGTTTGCAATAACCAGCTTTCAGCTTGGTTACGAGGAGCATTCGGGTCGATCAGTTCTGTACCAGTCGTTTTCTTAGCCATCCATTTTGACATGAATAACGAGATTAAAGATCCCACCATACCAAACACAAAACAGATCACTAAAAGGTTGCCTAGATTCAAGCCACCCGCGCCATGGTAACTACCGACACCGAAGAGTGACAAAATAATGCCAGCTACAACCAGTACCGCGAGGTTGGTAAGCAAAAACAAACCAATCCGCATCATTGAGAAAATCCTCTTATAAATAAAATGTTATCTGATTTACAAATTCGAAATCATGAAGCTAATATGCGGGGCTTGGGGGAAAAATTCAAGAAAAAAATAAGGAATTGATACATTCTTTCATTTAGCAGAATGTACCTAAATTTAAAGAATAATTGGCTAAATTCGTCAAAATGGTAAAGATCAGGTAATAGATCATTACAATTTAAAACATCTGAACTTACCTAAATAGAACTGCGAGCCGCCGTTCTTCTTTATTGTTTATTCAATTCGTATATGGGCAATTGCGGTGGCATTATTGGTGACATAAGTGCCTGTTGGTGCGTCGGTATAGGTACCGTCAGATAAAGTCACGATTTGACGAGAAGATGAATATTTAGGTGATTGAGTCGTGATTTGAGCTGTTGTGTTTTCTGCCAAATTAGAAGGATGTGAAACGGTTTGTACTGAAGTATTTGTAAAAGATGAAAAACCTGAACCCGATGCATATAGGTTTTGGTATCGACTTGTTACACGACGCACATAATCTTGTGTTTCACGGAAAGGGGGAATACCGCCATATTTATCGACATTACCTTCACCGGCATTGTAAGCCGCAAGTGCCATTTGCGTGTTTCCATTAAAACGCTTGAGTAACCAGCTTAAATATTTAGCGCCTGCAAAAATATTTTGTTGCGGGTCATAGGCGTTAGAGACATTAAAACGACGGGCAGTCGCAGGCATAAGCTGCATTAAGCCTTGAGCACCTACTGGCGAACGAGCTCTTACGTTAAATCCTGATTCGGTGTGCATAACGGCTTTAATTAGACCTTCTGAAACACCATGTTGTTGTGCAGCTTGTCTAATAATGTGGTCGAAAGCGTTCTTATTTTTATTGTAGCTTGGCAAAACAGAAGCTTCTGATGCTCCCCAGTTTGTATAACTGTGAATATTACTATCAGGGTAATAGGTCACTTTTACTTTTTTAAGAGAGTGGTCATAGCTTTTCCGGTTGGTGAGTAATGTACTACCGTTTTTATCTTGGTAAATATACATTTGACCCGCTGAACTCGAAGTTATGCCGACCGTAAAAGTGGTCATCCCCAGCAAACAAGAAACAAGAAATTGAACCGAATTTTTCATTTTATGTTATTCACAATTTTTAGGTACTCAAAACTTGCAAAAGAGTTTATCAAAAAATATTACTTAAAGAAGATTTGTGTAATTTTTTTTATTTCGACTCTTTCAAAAAATCAAGCTGATTTGTTCGAATGCTCATCAAAAAAAATTAAAAAATTTTTTTAAAATGATTCTATTGACATGGTTAACTTGTTGATTATTAAAAATAAAAAACATTGGTTAAAAAATGATCAATTTAAAGAAAACCCTTAACAGAAGGCCAAAACAGTTTGTCAAGTACGAAGAAATCCACAATTTTATCCACAGGTTTTGTGGAAAACTGTGGAAAAGTCCAAAAAGTAAGCATTTTGCACAAATTTTGAACGCTTCAGTCAAAATAGAGCATGTGTTTTGCATCATGCACGAGCAATGTGACGACTTCAAGAATTGAAACTATTCTTTTGATGCGATTCTCTTCTGAATCATATAAAATTGCGCGGTATTTTTATTTATGGGTATATCTCGTCTATGTACGCGCCAGTTGAGTCCAATCAGGGATTTAATTTTAAGCCTGAACTTCCAACAAGCTCGGCCTATTACCGTTTGCTCAAGAAGCTTCGCCGTCAAGTTGGGCATGCTATTCGTGACTTCAATATGATTGAAGATGGCGATAAGGTCATGGTGTGTGTGTCTGGTGGTAAAGACAGTTATACCTTGCTCGATATTTTATTGCAGTTTAAGCGTATTGCACCAATCAATTTTGAGGTGGTTGCGGTTAACCTCGACCAAAAACAACCAGGCTTTCCTGAAGATGTTTTGCCTCGTTATATGGAAGAGAACAACATTCCATATTACATTTTAGAAAAAGACACCTATACCATTACTAAACGTTTAACACCTGAAGGTAAAACCTACTGTGCAGTGTGTTCACGTTTACGCCGTGGTTCTTTATATGGCTTTGCACAAGAGATCGGTGCGACTAAAGTTGCTTTAGGTCACCACCGTGATGACATCATTGCAACGTTCTTCTTGAATTTGTTCCATGGCGGTAGCTTAAAGGCGATGCCTCCAAAGCTTTTATCGTCAGATAAAAAGAACATTTTGATTCGTCCTTTGGCATATGTTGAAGAAAAAGACATTATTAAATATGCCGAGATTCGTCAGTTCCCAATCATTCCATGTAATCTTTGTGGTTCGCAGGAAAACCTACAGCGTGCCATGCTTAATGAAATGCTACGTGAATGGGATAAACAATATCCGAAGCGCTTACACAGCATTTTTGGGGCATTACAAAACGTATCTCCGTCTCAGTTAGCAGACCGCGAATTGTTTGATTTCGAGGCTCTAGATTCTCAGCGCGAGTTGGATATTAAAGATCCCGAAGAGCTTAAGAACCGTTTAGATGTCGTGAACTTAAGCTTCGCTGCTGAATAAACGCTAGCATAAAGAATGTTAAAGGCACTTTATAAACAAGTGCCTTTAATGTATCAAAATACTAAAAAATGAATGTTCCGTACAAAAAGTCATAGCCCAAAATTTAAATTACATGCTATAACAAGCCACAAGCAGAATTGCTTCACATGATGTTGTCTGGATAGACAACCAGAGAAATTGAACAAATAAATTTGAGGAAGAATCATGCCTGCATTTTTAACTGAAGATTGGTTTGCGACTGTCGAAAAATTAACTGCTGAAGCAGGTGATCTTAATTTGCCGCCCGCTCTTGCGAACTTGGCAATTAATTTAGTAGTGACAGATGCTTCTGGAAATACCGAATTAGCTTTAGATGGGGGTAAAATCCAAAAAGGTTTGTCTTCAAATGCCAAAACAACTTTAAATATGGATGCTGAGACTTTACGTAAAGTATTCTTAGAGTTTGATATGGCTGCTGCTATGCAGGCATTCATGACTGGTAAAATTAAAGTTCAAGGCGACATGTCTCAATTAATGGCTTTACAAACAGCTAAGCCAAGCCAAGAACAAAAAGATTTGTTTAAGAAAGTATTAGAGCATACAGCTTAAATCTAAAAGAATTCATATAAAAAGCTTACCCAAAAAGGTAAGCTTTTTATTTGTACAAACAATGAATTTATCAACTTTTAAAAATAAAAATTAGATATTGATTCGTGTTTGCGCCGTTTTGATATGTTCAAGATAAGCACGGATACGAGTGACATATTGAACTGCTTGCTTATATCGACCATTTCGCGTTTTATTACTTTGCAAATAGTCATAGAGGTTGACCCATTTGTTCGGATCTTTCCCTTGAGATTGCAAGCGCTTCTGAATCTGACTTACCGCACCTGGTCCCATGTTATAGGCCACAAGCGCATACCAGTTCCGATCAGGGAACGGAATATTATCAAATTCGGTTAGCATCAGATCGTAATACTTCGCGCCGCCCTGAATACTCTGAGCAGGATCGCTACGATTGCTTACACCCATTGCTCTAGCAGTGCTATTAGTTAACATCATTAAGCCGCGAACACCTGTGGGAGAAACAGATTCAGGCTTTAAATATGATTCTTGATAACCAATTGCAGCAAGTAAATGCCAATCTAGATCATACTTCGCTGCGCTTTGCTTAAAGCTTGCTTTGTAAATCGGTAAACGTGTGCTTAAGTCACGTTGAATGGTTGACCATGCTTCTGGTTTAACCACATTGCGGTTATAAAAAGAAGCAAGCTGCTGAGTCACACCATTTTGCTTACTCTGGCATACAAAGCCGCTGGCGGTCTGTGTGAGTGGGTCATCAGCCTGTTTAAATACCCAACTTAACTCAGGATTTAAGCCATTTTTTTGCAAATTTGCTGTGTCACCACAACTTGCAGAAAACGACATTAAACCTTTGTTTTCGATTGTGCTTAAACCTGCTGTAGTCATCGCAAAGTTTGACTTACCTTGCTGAACCCATCTAAGTGCAGTGGCATTGTCTGCCACGATTTTAAAGTCCAGCTTTACATTTAGGTTCTGTGCATAGTTACGTGCTAAGTCGTAACCAAAACCGTGTAAAAACTGATCTTCTTTGAAAACGGTTGTCGGGCTTTCTACCGCAACAACAGTTAAAGTGTTTGTGTTAACTACAGTATTGTACTGTAGGGTTTTTCCTGCATTAAGACTATGAAATGGGAGAAGTATAGTACTGAGTGCAAGAGCTTTTAACGGGAGAGAAGAAAATAAAGAGTTAAGGCAAAGCCTCGACCCAGAACTTGAATTACTGTGCATGTTGTCTCCGCTACAGATAATTTATGCCCTAAAAGTCAGACAAAAAGCTGCCATAACTTCTAAAAGTTGATAAATTCAATAAGGGGTGGGCAGTCATGACGTCATTCAAAATGACATGAAATGAAAAAAACAAACTGTGTAGAAAATCTACATAGTTTTCGAGTGGGTTAAAAAATGCTCAACATTTAAACTGCGCGCATCATAATATTGAAAAAAAGTAATGTCAAATTTTGTACAATTAAAACTTCGATATATCATCATAAACACATGAATTTCTTAAGGAAGAAAATTTATACACTTCTGATGTGAGAAAATAGGGTATAAAATGCTACATTTTGTAGCCATCGTGTTAGTACAACGTGAAATTTGATTTAGATACTAGGTAAATTGATATAAGTTAAATAATTGAAAATATAAAATAATTTAGTTTTGTTCTAATAAATTTAATTTGTTTATAATTAAATTGAAGTTAAAAGATACTTGTTAAAAAAGTATCTTTTAACTAAGGTAATATTTTTATAAGTTATTTTTCATTAAATCTTCCATAACATTACACCGGTCTGATAACCTGCTCCTAAAGACCAAAAAACAATAATATCGCCTTTATTTATAAGTGATTTTTCTAAACGTTTTTTATAGGCAATAAAAAAACTACTTACTCCTGTATACCCATATTGATCTCCAATATATTCAATTTTTTCAGTAGGTATATTGATTTTATCCTGAAGAATGTCAATATTAGATTTTGTAAATTGAGATAATAAAAAACAAGATATGTCTTCAATTTTTAAATTATTTTTCTTTAATAACTTTTCTAACGCGTCCGCAGCAAATTCCACGCTTTCTAAACCAGTAAATGGTGCCCAATGAATTTTTTGTTCCTTACTATGGTAATTCGTTAAACCATGAGGAGGAAAAACAATAGTTTTACAAAAACTACTATCTGTCTGATACATCCTGTCAATAATGCCTGAATCACCAGTATTTTTTTCAAGTATTATGGCTGCTGCTGCATCTCCTACAATTGTTGAAGGAATTGGTTGCTTTTCATCTCCGAGCATTGTTAGATGGTCAGATCCAATCACTAGTGCACGTTTGTAGCTCTCTTTAGACGCTAGTAAAACTGATGCCTGTTCAAGGGCAACAAACATTCCTAAACAATTAGCATTTATATCAAAGCATATACAGTCAGTTTTAATATTTAGTTCTGAATGAATAAGTAAAGCATTAGTTGGAGATAGATATTGTAATGTTGTAGAGGAAAAGATAATAATATCAATACTATCATGTGAAATATTATAATTTTTTAATAATTTTTTTGAAGCATGAATTGCCATTGAGAGAGCATTTTCTTCCTCATCAATAATTACATGCCTTTTATTTCTACCTACTTTTTCAAAAATTCTATTTAAACTGTCTTTATCTTCAAATTTATTTAAATAGTAATCATTATTTCTAATTGTTTCTGGATGATAGGTTGATATAGCAGAAATTTTTATACCTTTCATAGTTAAATAATCTCTTTATTATAAAAATAAAATTTTGTTTGGTTTTTAATCTATTATCGATGGCATTTTATTTATTTTTTTAATTTTAATTTTTATGTTTTTTATTTTTATACATGAGCTTATATAGGTGTATATTAAAAATCAATGAGCTATATTGATTTTCAATGACAATATAATTCAATATTATATTTCACTTAATTATATTGTAATAAAAATTAAATTATTGATAAGAGATGTTTGTTATATACCAAATCATTTTACCCTTAGGAGTTTGAACTTGTATTTCATCATCTATACTTTTACCTAAACAAGCTTTTGCCATAGGCGATTGCAAAGAAATATAATCCTTACGACCGTAAATTTCTTCATCGCCGACTATGCGAAATTTAATAGCTTCGCCTTCGTCATTTTCTAACTCAACCCATGCTCCAAAGTATGCTTTTCCGTCTTGTTCAGGGCTATATTCAACTTTATGTGCGACTTCAAATAGTTTGGTTAGGTATCTAATTCTACGATCAATTTCACGTAGTTTTCTTTTGTTGTAGTGATAGTCTGCATTTTCTGAGCGATCACCAAGACTGGCTGCCCATGACACAATTTTAGTAATCTCTGGACGTTCTTTTCTTACAAGATCATTTAACTCATCTTGTAATCGTTGATAACCTTCAGCCGTTAATAGTTTGCGATTCATCATATGGCCAAAACTTCTTTCATATAGATAGTTTCGTTAGAAACTACATCAGGAATTAAAACTTATCAGTAAGTGCAAAGGGCAGAATACCCTGAGTAAAGCGTAAAGCTTCTTATCTGTGTGAATATGTTATCAAAAAGATAAACGAATATCATTTAGTTATGCCAAGAGTGTTCTGCTGTCAAAGATAGCTAAGAATCTCAAAAGAGAGTTTTGTTTAAGATGAAAAGTAGCAATAAGTAGATAAAAACTAAAAATTTAAGGTTTTTTGTTTTTATTTTGAGCATTTAGATGAAAACTTAAGTAAAAAGATTTGCCAACTTCAATTTTTATTTATATTATAGCGCTCGTTGGAAGCGTGGCAGAGCGGTTTAATGCACCGGTCTTGAAAACCGACGAGGGTGTGAGTCCTCCGTGAGTTCGAATCTCACCGCTTCCGCCAGATTCTTAAAAAGCCCTTGTTAATGACAAGGGCTTTTTTTTTATACCTAGTGTCTACATTACATTAAGATTTAGCTTAAATACTGCTAATAAATCCTGAAAATTTCATATAAATCAAATAAGTATATATTTTAATCAAAATTACTATATTTATATAATATATTTTTTATTTTCAATATCTTACCAATTAAGTTTCTATATATCAAAATCGAACAAGTTATTTGTAGAATATTCATTTATTGATATATGATGAGCCAATATTTAGAAACTGTTTCAAAACATAATTCTATTGTTCAGCGAGCAAGTTCAAGGAAGGAATGATGCTGAATTCAGTTTTCTAAACCCGATATCTGGAAATTATTTCCGCCCCAAAATTGTATTTTGACCCATTGGTTGGCAATGCCTGACTCTTTTGTAAGATAGGCGTTTCCTATTTTAGGATGTATCTATGAAAAAATTATTTAGTGTTCTGTTCAGCGCATCTGTTCTAACACTGACTGCATGTAATAAAGAACCTGCAAAAACTGAAAATACAGCATCAGCTAAAGACAAAACTGAGTCAGTTCGAACTATTAAACTGGTTTCAACAGGTTCAGACACTGACGTATGGAAATACGTTGCAACGCTTCCTGAAACTGCTCAAGCGGGCATTAAACTTGAAGTTACTAACCTAACTGATTATGTTGTATTGAATACATCTGTAGCAAGTGGCGAACAAGATGTAAATGCGTTCCAGTCATTTAACTATTTGGCAGCTTATAACTCTTCAAATACAGCTAAAGTTGCTGCTGTTGCGACAACTTACTTAGAGCCAATGGGTATTTATGCAAATAAAGTTAAATCTGTTGAAGAGTTCCCACAAGGCGCAACTATCGCGATTCCAAATGATACTGCCAATGAAGCGCGCGCTTTAACATTATTACAGTCTGCTAAACTGATTAAACTCAAACCAGACTTTGATCCTGTAAAAGGGACGACCAATGACGTCGTTGAAAACCCTAAAAACTTACAATTAAAACCAATTCAAATGACTACTGCAGTTCGTGTTAAAAACGATGTAGACGCAATTGTGTTGGGTAATACATTGGCACTTGAGGGTGGCCTCAATGTAATGAAAGATTCTATCTTCCGTGAGCCTATTGACCAGTCTACAAAGCTTTATGTGAATTTGTTGGGTGTTGCTGAAGCGAACAAAAACGACCCGATCTATACAAAACTGGGTGAACTTTACCACTTACCTAAAGTTCAAAAGTTTGTGAGCGAAAAATTCGGTGGAACAAAAGTTGAAGTGAACAAACCTGTTTCTGAATTTGCAGACATCAAATAAGTAATTTTTTGATTTAAACAAATTTAAGAAAACAAAGCTCTGAAATTCTCAGAGCTTTGTGGTTTTTGAAATAAGTAAAATAATTAATAAGAAGTCTAAAATAAAGTCAATTTCTAAATTGCCTGAATAGTTCCAAAAATATAAGATGAGAATATCTTTAGAAAAATACATTAGCAGCTGCAGTATGGACATTTTTGAGTTTGTCAGTAGTTATAAGAACCATCCAGTTTTATTTGTTGGTACAGGTTTAAGTCTTAGATATTTAAACAACTCTTTTAATTGGGAAGGATTATTGAAGCATGTAGCTATAGATCTTTATGGTACTGATGAAAGATTTTATGATATGAAAAATAAAGTACATAAAACTCATGATGGTTCATATGATCTTATGCAATTAGCTCAGTTGCTTGAAGTAGAGTTTAATGAGCTTGTAGCTAAAGATAGGGATGGTAAGTTTAAGGAGATTAATGATCTTTTTTATCAAGCTAGTCGTGAAAATAAATCATTAAGTCGCTTTAAAATTTATGTAAAAAATCTGCTATCAACTTTAGATTATAAAGAAAGCATGCTTTCAGAGATCGAAAGTTTTAAGAAAATTTCAAAGAATATTTCTTCTGTTGTAACAACAAATTATGATCGCATGATTGAGGATTTAATTCAGTTTCAACCTTTAATTGGTAATGAGATTTTATTAAGTAATCCGTATGGTTCTATTTATAAAATTCATGGTTGTGTAAATTATCCTGAAAAAATTATTTTAACAGAGAATGATTATAAAAACTTTGCAGAAAGATATGAGCTAATTAGAGCTCAACTCATTTCTTTATTTGTTCATAATCCAATTATTTTTCTTGGCTATAGTGTTGGTGATGATAATATTAAAGAAATTTTAAGTACAATTTATAAATATGTTGAGATTAACTCCCCCCAAGCTGAAGAAATTAGAAAGAACTTTTTACTTGTTGAATATGAGCCAAGTTCTGATTCATTAGAAATACAAGATCATGATATTTCTATAAATGGTTCTATGATTAGAATTAATAAAGTAAAAACTGATGATTATGTGAGTCTTTATAGAGCGATAGAGGAACTTTCATTACCAGTTTCTGCACTTGAAGTTAGAAAAGTTTTAGAGGTAGTTAGAGAAATTGTTGCAGGTGGTACTGTTAAAGTTAGCGTTGCAGATGGGTTAGATACATTAAAAAATTCAGATAAAGTATTAGCAATTGATTCTAAAGAGAAAGTTGAATATCTTTATAAATATAATAATACAGCTCAACTAGTAAGTGAATATTTTGACCTTATTGCAAATAAAAAGGATAACGTCATTATATTAATTGATGAAATGGGTGTCCCAAGTAATCAATGGTTCCCTGCATATGGTTTTAGTTCAATATGTCCTGCATTAAAATGTGCGGAAGAATTAAAAAAATCTCAAGCAGATAAAATTAAAGATTATTGTGAAAAATCTAAAAAAGAACGTTATGAGAGTTTCAAGGCCACTACTATAGATAGTATTTTACAGACTGATGAGATTAGAAAAACTTATAAATTAGAGGCTATATTCTATTTTGTTTTGAATGATATTATTTCTTTAGATGATCTAAAAAAATATATTGATAGTTTTCCAGATGATCGTAGTTCAGAATATAGAAAGCTATTGTGTCTATATGATCTTAAGAAATATGCTTAAGAAAAGTTAAGATCTTCAATTAATTGTGGGGGATCTATTTCAACAATAGTTTCCCACTCACTATAAAATAAACGGAAAAGCGGCTACTAACTGGATGGGAGTCACTTTTTAAAAGGTAGATTTTACCTCACTCACTTGATTCACTAAAACTACTCCTTCCTTTTATAAACCCCCATTTAACAATAGCTCACTCATTATTTATCCTTACTTTTTAATGATCTAATTTAAAACAAATGTCATTTTGTGTGCTTGACTGCAATAGAACAGAGCACTATTCTTTGCCTGCTGGCCACATTGCCAGCCGGTTTTAGCAGACCGTGTATTATCTCCCGCATCAGAGCTTTTCCTTCTGAGGAATAGTCTTGTGTGGTGAACTACTCGTCCCTTTCCCGTAGCGGTAGGACGGGAGAGGGACACCTTCGGGTGTGCTAGTTTGAGATAATACTAGTCTGCTAACCCTTTCTCGTTCTGCCACCATAATTCTATAAATGTCTGGCAGAACTCCCAATAAAAAGGAGTTGGCTTTGCACATTCTTAATTTCTTGGCAGCCTTTGCCAAAGTCTATATCGACACAACTTAAACTTTTAAAGCAGTTTGATGGCCATTGGGCTTTTCAGGCTTTAAATCGTCACGACCAAAAACTTAATCAACAATAAAACTTGAGATGTGCAAAACACAGTCTTTATGGCTTTGCTATGCCTTTTTTTCTCCCCAAAAAAGTATCTCATTTATCTACAACAATAATTTTATAACGGTAAAACTATGCCACATTTAGTGATCTCCCCACGTGCCATACTAGTCGTAAATAAATCAATTGATCTGTTTCACCATCACGGATTTCATACGGTTGGAGTCGACAGACTTGTGAAAGAGTCTCAAATTCCAAAAGCGACTTTTTATCATTACTTTCACTCTAAAGAACGGTTCATTGAAATCTGCATGATTGTGCAAAAAGAACGTTTAAAAGAAAAAGTAGTTTCAATGGTTGAGTACACCAGTCAAACAAGTGTGGTGGATAAACTTAAGAAACTTTATGTCTTACACACCGATTTGGAGGGGCTTTACTATCTATTATTTAAAGCAATTTTTGAAATCAAACTGACCTATCCAAAAGCTTATATCACCGCAATGAGATATAGAACATGGTTGCTTAATGAAATCTATAGTCAGTTAATAAAACTAAAAAAAGATGCTTCCTTTCAGGACGCCAAATTATTTTTATATATGATTGAGGGGACTATTATTCAGCTTTTAAGCTTGGGTCAAGTAGGGAATAGAGAGATGATATTAGACTGTTTTTTGAAGCAGTTTAAATAGGATTCAAAGTCCGCATTTTAAATGCATGCCAAATTAAAGGCTTCCATCTATTTATAAAAAAAGAACAAATAGGATGAAAGCCTAAAATCTGAATTACAATTTAGAATGTATTTTGAATAATTACATCGTCGTAAGGAAGTTTGCCTACACGTGGGTAAGGCTGAGATGCTGACTTACCAACTGCAATCATTAAACACACCACGTGATCTTCAGGTAAGTTAATGAGCTTTGCCATTGCATCAAAGTCAAAACCGTCCATAGGGCAACTGTCTAAACCATGCTCTTGAGCAAGTAACATTAAAGTTTGAGCAAAAATGCCCGCACTACGCATCACTTCGTCACGTTGGGTTTGTGGACGATCACGGTAATATTGGTCAATTGCGCCAGCCATAATATTTTGAACTTCTGGAGTTGCACCATCCCACACACGCTTAGCATCAACTTCCCATGTATTTACTTTTGCACACAACACAATCAGTAATGATGACTCTGTAACTTGTGGTTGATCCCAAGCAATGGTGCGAATTTTTTGTCTTAACTCAGTATCTTCAATGATGACTGGACGCCAATGTTGTAAGTTAAAAGCGCTTGGTGCATTGGCTAAAACTTCTTGTAATAACTGCTTTTTGTTATCTTCAGAAAGTTGAAAAGCAGGGTCGAAGCGTTTAACTGCGCGGCGGTTACGGATGGCATCAATAACATTCATAAGATTTTCCTACTTAAGAGTTGGGTAGCGGTACTCGTTAGTTTTTATAACGTTGGGCTACATCAGCCGAAGAAAAGTTTGGTAGTAATGTGATACGTGATTTTTCAAAATTATTCCATTGATTTTCGTCTTTCAGCACAGGAATTGTGATTGTTTCTTTACGATCAAAACCAACCAGAGCCGCATCGACCAAATCATTGACATCCATTAATGGTGGGACTTGGCTTAAGTCGATGCCAGAACGTTCCCAAATTTCGGTTTTAGTAGCAGAAGGCAATACGGCTTGAACATGCACGCCATGATCTTTTAATTCTAAATATAAGCCTTGGCTAAAAAATTGGATGAAAGATTTACTTGCACCATAAATGGTAGAACCTAATTCAGGGGCTAATCCAAGCACAGAGCCTAAATTAATAATGGCACCTTTACCTTTATGTATAAGTGATTGCGAAATTGCATGAGACAAACGAACAACTGCAGTCATATTTAAAGTAATGAGTTTTTCAATATCTTTAATATCTTGAGTTAAAAAGGTTCCGTTTAGTGCAATGCCAGCGTTATTTACCAAAATTTCAATATCAGCATCGTTTTTGAGTACATCTTCAATCTTACTAATGTCTTGATCATTTGATAGATCGGCTTGAATGAACTCGACTTGTACGCCGTATTTTTCTTGAAGATCTTTTGAGATTTTATCTAGGCGGTTTGTGTCTCGTGCAACCAAGATTAAGTTATGGCCACGTTGAGCAAATCGGTCTGCATAGACAGAACCAATTCCTGACGAAGCTCCTGTAATAAGTACTTTTGATTGAGCTGACATGTGATGTCTCCACGCTTTAATTTTTTAGATGATGATCATAATCTAAAATATATAATTTTTGATGTCAATCATAATCAATGTATAATTGTGACGAGTAGGGTGAGTAAAAGTGGGTAGACCAAAATGAAAGTCAGTAAAACTCAGGTAAAAGAAAACCGAGAAAAAATTGTCGAAAAGGCGACTCAACTGTTTCGTAACAAAGGCTACGACGGTGTCGGCATTGCTGAATTAATGTCTAGCGCAGGCTTTACTCACGGTGGGTTCTATAAACATTTCAGCTCTAAAACAGACCTTGTCTCAATTACTGTTAAACATGGGCTTGAGCAGGTTTTAAAAAGAATAGAAGGCTTAAACTTAACTCAATTTATTCAGCTTTATGTGTCTCGTACTCATCGAGACAATCGAGATTTGGGCTGTACCTTAACAGCGTTATCTTGTGATGCTGCAAGACAACCAGACGAAGTAAAAGTCGAATTTGAAGAGGGCATTGAGCAACTTATTCAGTTCATTATGAACGAACGTGCAAAACAAGTTTCTTTGGAAGCGCCAGAGTTGAGAAAGCAAGCTATTAATATTCTTGCTCAGTCTGTAGGGGCAATTGCCTTGTCTCGCGCATGCCCAGACCAATCTATCCTTAGCGATGAAATATTGGAAAGTTGTAAAGAGAGTCTTTTAAAGTTAGCCGATTAAACTTTTTTATCTCTCAAACTGGTTTGGCTAAGCTGAATTAACCTCGCAATATCCACTGTGCGCTCATAAATGAGTTCTGCTGCATGTTCGCAGGCTTGTTCTAATGTGATGGGGCCATTTGTTAGCGAAAAAGCAGCTGTAACACCGTGCTCATAAAGCGCTTGGTAGCCTTGGCCTAAAGTTCCTGCAATCACAATGACAGGGATGCCATGAGCTTTTGCAATTTGACTCACCCCAAAAACTGTTTTACCACTTAAGGTTTGTTGGTCAAATTTACCTTCGCCTGTAATGACCCAATCCGCGTTAGATACCTTATGGGTAAGCTGGTTGAGTTGGGCCACAACCTTAACTCCAGCCTTAAACTCAGCATTTAAGTAACTTTTGGCTGCAAAGCCTAAACCTCCTGCAGCACCAGAACCCGCTTCATCTCGTTTGTCGAAACCTAAAAGCTCCGCAGAGACATCGGCAAAATGGGCAAGAGCTGTATCGAGTAACTCTACTTGAGCAGGTGAAGCACCTTTTTGTGGACCAAAAATATGAGATGCGCCGTTTGGACCGCAAAGTGGATTGCTCACATCGGCAGCTAGTAAAAACTGCGTGTGCTGAATACGTGGGTCGAAATGTGTTAAATCAATTTTTGATAAGTTGCTTAGAGCGAGGCCACCTGCGGGTAAAACCTTTTGGTTGGCATCGTGCAAAACAGCACCTAAAGCACTCAGTAATCCTGTGCCGCCATCATTAGTAGCACTACCACCCACAGTTAAAATAATATCTTTTGCGCCTGCATCTAAAGCATCCAGAATGAGCTGACCTGTTCCAAACGTTGTGCTGTGGCAAGCATCACGCTCAGCCGGTGGAACTAGCTGTATGCCGCTCGCTTGAGCCATTTCAATCATGGCGATTTTTTGTTTTTCTAACCATCCCCATTTGGCTTGAACGGGCTGACCTAATGGCCCGACTACAGTTTTTTCACGCCATTCACCTTTACAGACCTCTAACACTGCTTCAATAGTTCCTTCACCACCATCTGCCATCGGACATAGAATCGTTTCTGCATGAGGAAAAACTTCTTGCCATCCTTTGGCAATGGCCTGAGCTACGTTTAAAGCAGATAAGCTGTCTTTAAATGAATCAGGGGCGATCACAACCTTCATAAATGCTCTAATGTGGATAGATTTTTAATTGTTTTATACTGTTTAATGCGAAAAAAACATAGATAAAGACATGTAAACATCAATTTTAAAAGGCTTTCAATCTGTTAAAAATAAAAGCCAATAATGTTTTGATCTGTAAAAGGCGGAGTTTCTATCTTTTTAACTCATTGTTTTATATGTTTTTCTATAAATAGCGCGGTTGGCCTAAATGATTGTAATTGTAAAAAATATGGCACATATTATAAGAACAGTTGAGCCAGCTTTTTAAAATATGGTGAATAACATACCAAGCGGACTCTACCCACAAGCTAGACAGCAGCGATTCTTGATATAAGCATAATTAAATTGTGGTTTTATTGGATCTGTTGAATGCCTAAGAAGAAATAAGAGGATGAAAAAGTGGATAATTCAGAAGAACAAAAGCATATACAGGAAAATAACGGTTTTGCGCGAATTGAGCCATATACTCATCCTGCTGGCGGGTGGGGCGCACTGCTAAGTGTTGCTCGAAACTTAAAGCGACAAGATATTTTAGGTAAAGGTTCAATTACCTTACTCAACATTAACCAACCTACAGGTTTTGACTGTCCCGGCTGTGCATGGCCAGAAAAGAAAGATGCTCACGCATTTAACTTCTGTGAAAATGGTGCAAAAGCAGTTGCCTTTGAAGCAACCAGTAAAACAGTGACTCCTGAATATTTCGCAGGGCATACCGTCAGTTGGTTATCAGAACAAAGTGACTTTTTCCTCGAAGACTTAGGCCGCTTAACAGACCCAGTTCGCTACGATGCTGCAACCGATAAATATGTGCCTATTTCATGGGACGATGCATTTAAACTCATTGCTCAACATTTACATGCGCTAGACAACCCAGACCAAGCGGCATTTTATACCTCTGGCCGGGCCAGTAACGAAGCAGCATTTTTATATCAATTGTTTGTGAGAAGCTTTGGTACAAATAACTTTCCAGACTGCTCGAACATGTGTCATGAAACCACAAGTGTTGGCTTACTTGACTCGATTGGTTTAGGAAAAGGCACAGTCACCCTAGAAGACTTTGACGTAGCCGATGCTATTTTTAGTTTTGGTCATAACCCCGGAACCAACCATCCACGTATGTTAGGTACTTTGCGTGAAGTATCTAAACGTGGCGGCAACATTATTGCGATTAACCCAATTAAAGAGCGCGGCTTAGAGCGTTTCCAAGACCCGCAAGCACCGCTTGAAATGATGACCAACGGCAGTACGCCAATTAGTCGTTATTATTTCCAACCTAAAATTGGGGGCGACTATGCACTCATGTTAGGGATGTTAAAGCACTTAAATGAGTGGGATAAAAAAGCACTTGCCTCAGGTAAACCAAGCGTTTTTGACCGAAACTTTATCGCGGTGAATACCGTTGGTTTTGATGAAATGATTGCTGAGGTTGAAAGAACTGAATGGGCAGATATTTATAAACACTCAGGGTTATCGCCTGAACATTTAGAAAAACTCGCCAAACTCTTTTTAGAATCAGAGCGTTCAATTTTCTGTTGGGGAATGGGTATCACGCAACACCGCCACGGCACAGCTAACGTACATATGCTGGCAAATTTATTGTTGGCGCGTGGACAAATTGGCAGACCGGGTGCAGGGCTTTGTCCGGTTCGTGGGCACAGTAACGTGCAAGGCGACCGAACCATGGGCATTAATGAACTACCTAGCCCTAAATTACTCGACAACATTGATCGCGTATTTGGAATTAAATCACCGAGAAAAAATGGGCATGGTGTCGTTGAAACTATTAAAGCCATGGCAGAAGGTGAGGTCAAAGTCTTTATTGGTTTGGGTGGGAACTTTGCAGTTGCAACGCCAGATACGCCGTATACCCAAGAAGCACTTAGAAAGTGTAATTTAACCGTTCATGTCGCAACCAAGTTAAACCGTAGCCATTTGGTGTGTGGTAAAGATGCACTAATTTTGCCATGTTTAGGTCGTACCGAAATTGATGAGCAGCTTCATGGCCCACAGGCAATTTCAGTTGAAGATTCAATGAGTAATATTCATTTGTCAGCAGGACGTAACGCTCCAATTTCTGACAATATTTTGTCTGAACCAGATATTGTCGCCCGAATGGCTGAAGCAGTACTTCCAGACAGCCAAATTAAATGGAAATGGTATATCGAAAGCTACGACCGTATTCGTGATTCAATTGCCGATGTGTTTGATGAGTTCCATGACTTTAATTTACGTGTCTATAAACCGGGTGGATTCCATCTAGAGCATCCAGCCAATCAGCACATCTGGAATACAAAAAGTGGTAAAGCGCAGTTTATGATTACACCGCTGAGTGAGGTCTATGCCGATAAAGAAAATCAGTACGCTGCGGCATATACCGACAGTAAGGTTTATACCTTAATGACTACTCGTTCTCATGACCAATACAACACCACTTTATATGGTCTAGATGACCGCTACCGCGGAGTGTTTGGGCAACGCCGTGTGTTATTTATGAACCAAGCTGATATTGATGAAGCTGGTTTTGAAGCAAACCAATGGGTTGATATTGAAAGTGTTTTCTCGGACGGTGTAAAACGTATCGTGCATAGTTTCCGTATTGTGCCGTACAACATTCCGCGAGGCAGCTTGGCCGCTTACTATCCGGAAACCAATCCTTTGGTGGCGTTAAGCAGTCATGATAAATATGCCAAGATTCCTGCTTCAAAAAGTGTTCCTGTGATTTTGCATCCCGGAAATGCGCCAGAGCATTTTAACTTGGCAACGGCAGTTGCGCCTGAAGACGCTGATAAGAAAGTAAGCAACCTTTAATCAAAGGCAATATTAAAAAATGTCATCCAAACAAATGGCGCTCTAAACAAGCGCCATTTTGAAATAAAGGAAATAATTTTGACACCACATTCCTATGGGGTTGAAACATTACCAGTACAGCGGTTTAACAAAACCGACTCTGAAAATGTTTTAGATCATATTGTGCAAGAGTACCCAATTGCCTTGGTGTATAACGGCATCTCGCATGCGGTGATGATGGCGACACCGACCGATGTAGAATTATTTGCCAAAGGTTTTAATCTCTCGGAAGGAATTTTAACCAGCTTAAAAGAGCTATATGCGCTTGATGTACATCAAAATGAATTGGGCATTACGGTTGAAATGACTATTTCATCGAGAGCATTTGCTGCCTTAAAAGAACACCGCCGCATGATGGTAGGCCGTACAGGGTGTGGTTTGTGTGGAATTGAGAGTTTAGAGCAGTTTCAGTTAGACGTTCCTAAAATTACAACGCATGCATCAAAAATATGGCTTGAGCAAATTCCGAGTGCCATTTCCCACTTAAAAGCCCAGCAAGAAATTACCGCTTTAACGGGTGGCGCACATGCCGCAGCATGGGTGGTTGATGGTCACATCGTCGCTTTATTTGAAGATGTTGGCCGCCATAATGCCCTAGACAAATTACTCGGTTATTTAGCGCAAGAAAACTACGACACCAGTTTAGGTTTTGTGGTGATGACCAGTCGGGCAAGTTATGAACTGATACGAAAATGTGCCCAGCTGAATATAAGTCTACTGGCGTCAATTTCAGCGCCTACCAGCATGGCTATTCAATTAGCCAAACAATCTGGCCTGACTTTGGCGAGTTTTTGTAGGGGAGATAGATTTGTTTTATATACAGAAATTTAAAATATATTGTTCAAGGTGATGGACCTAAAATAAAGCTCATCTGACATTTCTTTGGCTTTTAAGCTAAGGATAGGTTTTATGGATTATTATAAAACTCTAAAGGTTCAGAGTCTGTCCAAATGTCTTGGTTACAATCAATAAAAGAATGGGCAAAAGGTCTAAAGAAGCAAATTATTATGCTTTGGTTTGCCTCAAGGCATCCTCAAATGCCGTGGTTACCCAAAATTATTGCTGTGGTGGCTGTGGCTTACGCGTTTAGCCCCATCGACTTAATTCCCGATTTTATTCCTATTTTGGGCTTTATTGATGATGCCATCATTTTACCAATGCTGATTTGGTTAGCAGTTCGTTTTACACCTCAACAAGTCATTTTCGATGCTGAACAACAAGCTGAAGAATGGCTGGATGAACATGAAAAACGACCAAAAAACTATTTGGTTGCCGTACTCATTATTTTAATTTGGCTCACACTCGCTGTCATGGCTTACTTTTATTTTGGTGGTGGGTTGTGACTAAACTGAGTCTTGAGACCCTGTACTAATTTATACCCTTAACATTGTGCTTTGCTACAACTCAAAGGATAATAACGTTTTTATAAGCTATGGGTTGCAGACAATGAAAATCGTCGCAGATGAAAATTTGGCATTTACCGATTACTTTTTTTCTGAGTTTGGCGATATTCAACACAAAGCAGGGCGCACTTTAACCCATGCAGATGTAAAAAATGCTCAAGCTTTACTGGTCCGCTCGGTTACTGCAGTTAACTCAAGTTTAATTGAAAACACTGCATTAAAATATGTGGGCAGTGCCACAATCGGGACCGATCATTTAGATATTACAGCGTTAGAAAAACAAGGAATTACTTGGGCAAATGCGGCTGGTTGTAATGCCCAAGCGGTTGCTGAATATGTCATTACAGCTTTACTTCATTTAGATGCGAACCTTTTAGAACAACAAGAAAAATTTACCCTAGGCATTGTTGGCCTTGGCAACGTCGGTAAGCGTTTGGTCTATATGGCTCAGTTACTTGGTTGGAATGTAATTGGATTTGACCCATATGTGAAACTAGACGCAATTGAAAACGTAAGCTTAGAAACTCTGTTGCAACAAGCCAACGCAATTTCAATTCATGTGCCGCTGACCAAAAACGGTGAACATCCGACATATCATTTGTTTGATGAAAAAGCTTTTGCAGCACTTCAACCTGACACGATTTTAATTAATAGTGCACGTGGTCCAGTCGTGAAAGAAGCTGCTTTAATGGAGGATATTCATCGTACCCAGCGTAAAGTGGTGCTTGATGTATTTGAGCATGAACCAGTCATATCAGAAGAACTTATAGACATGTTGGCTTTAGCAACACCGCATATTGCTGGTTATAGCCTTGAAGGAAAAGCCCGCGGTACACAAATGATTTATGAAGCTTTTTGTCAAAAGTTTGGATACGACATTAATAAGCGTTTTGAAACTCAGCTACCTGCATGCGAAGACTATTTTTCAGGACATGATTTAAAAGCAGTGTTAAAGCAAAAGTTAGCTCAGATTTATGATATTGCTCAAGATGATGCCAACATCCGTGCCTGTATTAAAGATGGCAAAGTAGAGCAAAAAGCATTTGATTTATTACGTAAAAATTATCCGCTGCGCCGTGAATGGGCAGCACATGGGGGACCACAGGCATGAGTTTAAGTTATCAACCTACTTGTTCAATTGATGCCTTAAAAGCACGTGCCAAGCTCTATAGCCAAATTCGTCAGTTTTTTGCTGAACGTGATGTCATGGAAGTCGAAACACCAATCGTTTCACAAGCAGGTGTCACCGATGTACATTTAGCTTCGGTTCAGGCTTTGCGTCATATTAATGGCAAATTGCAAACTCAATATTTACAGACTTCACCAGAGTTTGCCATGAAGCGTTTATTGGCGAGCGGTAGTGGGCCGATTTATCAAATCTGTAAGGTGTTCCGAGATGATGAACACGGGCGTAAACACAACAGTGAATTTACCATGCTTGAATGGTATCGCCCCGGTCTAGACTTAAAAGCGTTAATGCATGAAACAGCCGATTTATTGCAAACCTGTTTGCAGCATCGTTTTGGTGAAGTTCGTCCGTTTATTCTAAGTTATAAACATGCCTTTCAAGATCGTCTTGATATCAACCCTTTGCAGGCAACCTTGAAACAACTCAAAGATACCGCAAATCGTGTGGGATTAAATCTCGACTTGGGCGATGATCGCCTAGCTTATATGGATTTGTTATTTTCTCATTTTGTTGAACCAAGTTTGGGTTTTGATGCTCCAGTTTTTTTAACTGACTTTCCACCAGAAATGGCCTCTTTGGCAAAAGTGAAAGTAGATGAAGATGGGGAAGAGGTCGCGGCGCGTTTCGAGGTTTATATTGAAGGCTTAGAGCTAGCCAATGCCTACGATGAATTACTCGATGCAGATGTGTTACGTTCACGCTTTGAAGCAGATAATGCAGAGCGAGCTAAGCAAGGGCTTCATGTTATGCCTTTAGATGAGCATCTGTTAGCAGCATTGCCTCATATGCCGGAATGCTCAGGTATTGCTTTAGGTGTAGACCGTTTACTCATGGTTGCAATGGATCAGGTCAAAATTGAAAAAGTAGTGACCTTTCCTGCAGAAATTGCTTAAAAGCTGACAAATAAAAAAGCCACAATATTGTGGCTTTTTTATTTAGGGTTTATTCAGCTTAAGCTTGTTGAATACCTGCAACAACCCAGTCTTGTTGAGAGCCAGCAGGCTTAACAAAGTGCCAGATTTCGGTAAACGGTTGTGGCAAGCTGTTTAGGTCTTCACTTACTGTACCAGTGAAACGTACACTTACTACGTATTGACCATTTTCAGTCGCACTGTCTACAACCATCGCATTCAAGTTACTAAATTCAGCAACGTCTTGATCTTGGTTTTCCATGATGTCGTTATACATAGAACTATAAAGTTCTGGTGTTAAGTAACGGCGAATTTCTTCAATGTTACTTGCAGTATTCATCGATTGGATGTGATTAAAACGTTGACGTGCAATACGTAAGAACGCAGCTGGTTCACTACCATCTGGAAGTTGATTGCCATTGCTCGTGGTTACACCACCAAAAGGTGCTTGCGTTGCTGCACCGCCACCCACAGATTGACCAAAGATATTTGTATTATCGCCAGCATTACGTGGAGCTGCTTGTGGCGCAGCAGAACGGCCAAATGGGTTTTGACCGTTACTATTTGGTGCGTAAGGGTTGTTACCTGCTAATTTTTTTTTTGATCCCAATTTACGGAATACAAAGAAAGCAAGAGCTGCGGCAAGCAATACCCAAATCCAACCTGGGATTCCACCTTTTTTCTCTTCTTGAGCTTGCGCCTGAGTGGCTTGCTGCTCAGTTGATGTCGGTTTGTCATCAGCTAAAGCATTTGCTGCAACAGCACCTACGGCAGCACCAGCCACACCAGCTGCAACCATTGAACCAACGCCTGGACCAGATTTCTGAGGCGCTGTAGTGGTTTGTTGAACTGGAGTCACTTGACGAGGTTGTTGATAAGACTGGCTTGAAGTAGTCGAACGTGCCATACCGTGGCTTTTACCACCACCTGCACGTTTAGCTTCAGCAAGAGGAGAAATTGCTAAAGCAGCCATTAAAATACCGGTAATCAAGCCACGCTGGTGTACTTCCATAGGAAATTCCTGTTTAAAGTTAATTTGTAATAGTATTTATGCAGGCTTTTACTCTAAATTTCAACTATAAAAGTATGTTTTTTTATGTCAATTCATCACTGAGTTGCATAGCTTCTGTCAATGCTTCATGCAAGCGCGCAACAGCAATAACTTGTACGCCTGGAATTGCCTTTTGAGGGGCGTTTCCTCTTGGTAAAATGACATATTTAAAGCCATGTTTTGCTGCTTCTTTTAAGCGCTCCTGACCGTTAGGAACAGGGCGAATTTCACCAGAAAGACCAACTTCACCAAAAACTGCAAGCTGTTGGGGCAACGCTTTAGTACGTAAACTTGAAGCACATGCAAGTAAAACAGCCAAATCAGAACCTGTTTCGGTAATTTTTAAGCCACCTACAATGTTGACGTATACATCTTGTCCAGTGGTTTGCACCCCACCATGACGATGCATTACAGCAAGCAACATGTTCAAACGGTTTTGTTCAAGACCAAGTGCAACACGTCGTGGTTGTCCTTGAGCATCATCAACTAAAGCTTGTACTTCGACCAAAAGAGGGCGAGTTCCTTCACGGCTAATCATGACAATTGAACCGGGAATCGCTTCATCATATCGACTTAAGAAAATAGCGGAAGGATTGGCCACTTCACGTAAGCCTTTATCAGTCATGCCAAATACGCCAAGTTCATTCACTGCACCAAAACGGTTTTTAACAGCACGAATCATGCGATAGCGAGAATCCGATTGACCTTCAAAGTAAAGTACGCAGTCCACCATATGCTCTAAAACACGCGGACCTGCCAGTGCACCTTCTTTGGTCACATGGCCAACAATGAATAGCGCTGTGCCACTATTTTTTGCATAACGGGTTAATAAAGCAGCAGATTCACGAATTTGTGAAACACCACCCGGAGCAGATTGGAGAGTTTCTGTATAAAGTGTTTGAATCGAATCTAGAATAGCGACTACAGGTTTTTCTTGTTCTAAAACCTCACAAATGCGTTCTACACAGGTTTCAGCCATGACTTTTAATTGGTCAGTTGGCAGATCAAGACGTTGCGCACGAAGCGCCACCTGAGATAAAGATTCCTCACCCGTAATATAAAGTGCAGAGCTTTTTGCGCTTGCCATGTGCGTTGCGGTTTGCAAAAGAATGGTTGATTTACCAATACCGGGGTCACCACCAATCAGCACCACAGAACCTGTCACCAAACCGCCGCCAAGCACTCGGTCAAATTCGCTAATGCCTGTAGGTAAGCGGGTTTCATGAGAAACGGAAACTTTATTTAGTGTTGTAATATTAGCAACTTGTCCAGCATAGCCCCCAATTTTAGGACGTGCACGGTGAGCAGTGGTTGGCTCAAGTTTAACTTCAGTCAGAGAATTCCATTCACCACACTCTGAGCATTGACCAGCCCATTTAAGATGATCGGCACCACATTGCTCGCAACGGTAAACAGTTTTGACTTTGCTCATAAAAAATTGAAATTTTGCTCAATATTATATAAATATAGTTCTTAGGAAGTTCTTCGTTCTTGTTTCCAGAAATTATCATAAAAGATAATGAGGAAATTTGAAGGGATCTTTTAAGGAACTAATAAGGGAAAGACACCAAAAATAACACGATATTGGATTTTTACAAGTCAGATAAAGTTTGTTTTCAGTGGATATAAAAAATCTAATCTATTCCCCAAGGACGGTGTTTTTACTGGAGTATGTATCTAGCTGTTTATTATAGATATGGCATGGATATTGCTGAAGTGAAAACGAACAAAATAATATGAGTATTGTATTTTAAAAATACAAAAGGTTGATATCTATGAGTGCAGCAGAAATTGTTGATTGGATTAATGGCATTATTTGGAGTAAGGCACTTATTTACCTGTGCTTAGGCGCGGGTTTATTTTTTTCTATTTTGACAAGATTTGTTCAAGTGCGTCAAATGAAGGAAATGGCCAGACTATTAATAAAAGGTACTTCTTCAGAACAGGGGATTTCATCATTTCAAGCCTTAGCTGTTTCATTATCGGGACGAGTAGGTGTAGGTAATATTGCGGGTGTAGCGGCAGCAATTGGCTTTGGTGGGCCCGGTGCTGTCTTTTGGATGTGGTTGGTTGCATTTTTAGGAGCAAGCACGGCATATGTAGAATCAACTTTAGGTCAAATCTATAAAGTCGAATATCAAGGGCAATATCGTGGTGGTCCTGCTTTTTATTTTGACAGAGGGCTAGGACAGCGTTGGTTAGGCATCGTATTTGCTATAGCAGCAATTATTTCTTGTGGTTTGTTCTTACCGGGAATTCAAGCAAATGCAGTAGGTAAGGCATTTACACAAATTACAGGTGAAGGGGCAATTATTTTTGGTGATATTGGCCTGTTTAAAATTGTAGCACTTGTGGTGATTGTTGGTTTACTCGCTATCATTATTTTTGGTGGTATTAAACGGATTGCACGTTTTGCTGAATTCGTTGTTCCTTTTATGGCAGCTGGTTATATTCTAATGGCTGTTGTTATTGTGATTGCGAATATTCACGAGCTACCTGGTGTAATCAAATTAATTTTTGAAGATGCTTTTTCTCCTATGGCGGGTCTTGGTGCTGCAATCGGTTGGGGGGTAAAACGTGGTGTTTATTCAAATGAGGCAGGGCAAGGAACAGGGCCACACGCAGCAGCTGCAGCAGAAGTTCAACACCCAGCTCAACAAGGTTTTGTACAGGCATTCTCGATTTATGTCGATACATTATTCGTCTGCTCTGCAACAGCATTTATGATTTTAATTACAGGTATGTATAACGTACAAGGTACATTAGAAGCTGGTCATTTTATTGTACAAAATGTTGGCGCTACTGTGGAACTAGGTTCCCCTGCTTTTACCCAAATGGCAGTGAGTACAATGTTTGGTAATTTTGGCCAAATCTTCGTGGCGTTGGCTGTGTTCTTCTTCGCTTTTACAACAATCGTTGCGTATTACTATATTGCTGAAACTAACATTACTTATCTAAGCTATATTACTAAATCTCCATCGTTATTATTTGTGACTAAGTGCTTTATTATTCTCTCTGTATCTTATGGGGTTTTAAGTGCAACCGGTTATATATGGGGTATTGGTGATATTGGTGTCGGTTTAATGGCATGGATTAATATTGTCGGAATTATTGTGACTTATTTTGTATGGAAGCCAACAATTAAAGCTCTTAAAGATTATGAAGCGCAGCAAAAAGCTGGAGTAACAGAGTACACATTTGACCCTGTTAAATTAGGAATTAAAAATGCGACATTCTGGGAAGAAAGATTGAAGAATAAACAAAAGTAAATTTTTCAAAAGATAAATTTATTTCCTGATCCTTAATCGAAAAGGCTATCTCACTGGTAGCCTTTTTATATATGCGAAAGTTAAGCAAGTACGACAAAAGTTGACTTGAGAGTCCGTTGTATTGCAGTGGGCTTGTGCGTATTATCGGCCCTAATTGTATGTAGCTTGGAATCATCAGCAATACAGACAAAATTGGTTAGCTGAAAAGTTGTCAAAAAATATACATTTAAAAGATACCTGCAAATGGTGCGATATCGTCTTTTTGATTTGAATTTAGCTAACGGACTAAAAAAATTACTGGAGTGTATTTATCAAATGTCGAATCAAAATCTGAGCGAGCCTCATGAACAAGGTGAGCTCCATCGAAGCCTCTCCAATCGGCATTTACAGCTGATCGCGATTGGTGGTGCAATTGGGACCGGATTATTTATGGGATCAGGCAAAACAATTAGCCTTGCTGGTCCGTCGATCTTATTCATTTATTTGATTATTGGTGTGATGGTGTTTTTTGTCATGCGTGCGCTTGGCGAATTACTTCTTTCAAACCTTGCCTATAAATCATTTATTGACTTCACAACAGATTTAATCGGTCCATGGGCAGGTTATTTTGTAGGGTGGACGTACTGGTTATGTTGGATCACGATTGGTATCGC
Organism: Acinetobacter sp. 22512; assembly: GCF_052044755.1. Classification (NCBI taxonomy): domain Bacteria; kingdom Pseudomonadati; phylum Pseudomonadota; class Gammaproteobacteria; order Moraxellales; family Moraxellaceae; genus Acinetobacter; species Acinetobacter sp. 22512. Next base: position 83,459 of record NZ_JBQENP010000004.1, read on the forward strand.
TGACCTCTCTGCAATTATCTACTACTTACAGTTCTTCAATAATGGTTTACCTTTCTCGCCTGTCGAAGGGGCGATGATCAGTGTTGCCGCGATTGTATTTATTATGGGTTTAAACCTATTAACCGTACGTCTATTTGGTGAGTTAGAGTTCTGGTTTGCGCTCATTAAGATTCTTGCGATTATTATTTTAATCGCTGTGGGTCTATGGATGATCTTTACAGGCTTTACCTCAAGTACAGGTGAAGTTGCATCATTTACTCATCTTTGGGCTAACGGTGGCTTCTTCCCAACAGGTGTACATGGTTTCTTGGCAGGCTTCCAGATTGCAATCTTTGCTTTTGTTGGTGTGGAACTTGTGGGAACAACGGCTGCGGAAACGAAAGATCCAGCACGTAACTTACCAAAAGCAATTAACTCAATTCCAATCCGTATCATTATTTTCTACGTATTGGCATTGTTGATTGTGATGTCTGTAACACCTTGGAATAAAATTGATCCAGCGATCAGTCCATTTGTAAACTTGTTTAGTCAAGCAGGTGTGGCAGCAGCAGCCATCCTGATGAACTTGGTGGTATTGTCATCAGTGATGTCATCAATGAACAGTGGTGTCTTCTCAACAAGCCGTATGTTATTTGGTTTATCTCGTGAAGATCAGGGGCCAAAAGCTTTTGGTAAGCTTAACAGACGTGCAGTACCTGCAAATGCACTGTATTTCTCTGCTGCGTGTTTATTGTTAGGTGCAGCATTACAGTATTTTGTACCAAATACAGTTGAAGCATTTACGCTTGCAACAACACTTTCAACGATTCTCTTCATCTGCGTGTGGTTGCTTATTATTTGGAGTTACATCCGTTATTACACCACGCGTCCTGAACTGCATGCCAAATCAACATTTAAATTGCCGGGTGGCTTATTTACATGTTGGATCACGATTATTTTCTTTATTGGTATGATTTACGTATTGTCTTTAGAGCCAGACACTTTTAAAGCGCTTAAAGTCAGCCCAATTTGGTTTGTTATTTTGATCATTGGTTATTTCTTCTTCTATAAACCACGTCATAAAAAATAATTAAATTTATTTGGTTATGATGAAACGCTGGCTGAAAAGCTGGCGTTTTTTATGCATATTGTTTTTCTATTCAAGTTTACTCTTTAGCCGCTTGCCTGATCACGGTATACTGCATCGAATTGTTTAAATCAGGTGCTCAGATGCGTCGTGTCATTTGCCTCATCAGTTTATTGAGCAGCAGTATTTTGCTTAGCGCTTGCGGTCAGTCAGGAGCATTGCAGCTACCTTCTGATCCAAATTATGACAAACGTGCAAAATACTTGCTCTATCGTAATAAAGAACAGAAACAAGTTGTGCAACAAGATGAACAGGCTGAACAGTCAGTCGAATCATCAGCAGCTCAACCACAAACTACATCACCTTAAGCTTTGAAATAAGGACACCTTCATGAGTTTCACCCGCATTAATGGAGTATTGCATGCAGAGCAATGTTCTATGGAGCAGCTTGCGCAGCAATTTGGCACACCTTTGTATGTTTATTCAAAAGCAGCTTTTGAAAAACATTACTTAGATATGGACCGTGCTTTTGATTTTATTGATCATCAAATCTGTTTTGCGGTGAAATCTAACTCAAATATAGCTGTTCTTAATGTGTTGGCAAAACTTGGTGCTGGTTTTGATATCGTATCAGGTGGTGAACTTGCACGCGTTTTAAAAGCGGGTGGAGACGCATCTAAAGTTGTTTTTTCTGGTTTAGGTAAAACTGAAGCCGATATCGAAACATCGTTAAATGTAGGCATTGCTTGCTTTAACGTAGAGTCTTATGCAGAACTAGACCGTCTTCAAAAAGTTGCAGCTCGTCTAGGCAAAAAAGCGCCGATTTCTTTACGTGTAAATCCAGACGTAGATGCAAAAACTCATCCTTATATTTCAACAGGCTTAAAAGAAAATAAATTTGGTATTCCAAGTGATACCGTTTATGAAACTTATCAATATGCTGCATCTTTACCAAACCTTGAAATTATTGGAATTGACTGCCACATCGGTTCGCAATTAACCGAGACTAAACCATTCGTTGATGCTTTAGATCGTGTCATGTTGATGATCGAAGAACTAAAAAAACTTGGTATTACTCTTAAACACATTGATATCGGTGGCGGGTTAGGTGTTTGTTATAAATATGAAACACCGCCAAGTGTTGAAGAATATGCCAACTCAATGAAACCTGCTTTAGAAAAGTTAGGTCTCAAGGTTTATATGGAACCAGGTCGTAGCATTAGTGCAAATGCAGGTGTGCTTCTAACAAAAGTTGATTTGCTCAAGCCAACGAGCCACCGTAACTTTGCCATTATTGATGCTGCAATGAATGATTTAATTCGCCCTGCTTTATATGAAGCTTGGATGGATATCCAACCTGTGGTGACAAGTTCAGATACTGAAGAAAAAACTTGGGATCTTGTTGGAGCAATCTGTGAAACAGGTGACTTCATTGGTAAAGATCGTTCATTGGCTTTAAAAGAAAATGACTTGTTGGCTGTTCTTGGCGCTGGTGCTTATGGTTTTGTAATGAGTTCAAATTACAACACACGTGGCCGTGCCGCAGAAGTGATGGTGTCAGGCGATAAAGCCTATTTGATTCGTGAGCGTGAAACGGTTGAATCCCTGTGGGAAAATGAACGCTTGTTGCCTGAGGAGTAAATGAAATGTTGTTAGAATTTACTAAAATGCATGGCCTAGGCAACGACTTTATGGTGGTTGATCTAATCAGCCAACGTGCCTATTTGGATACAGAAACAATTCAACGCTTAGCCGATCGTCATTTTGGCATCGGTTTTGATCAACTTTTAATTGTTGAACCACCAGATTTACCGGAAGCAGATTTTAAATATCGTATTTTTAATGCAGATGGTTCTGAAGTTGAACAATGTGGTAACGGAGTACGCTGTTTTGCTCGTTTTGTACATGAGCGCCATTTAACAACTAAAACAAGTATTACTGTCCAAACCAAAGCAGGTATTGTAAAACCTGAGTTGGGACAAAATGGTTGGGTTCGCGTCAATATGGGCTACCCAAAGTTCTTGCCGAATGAAATTCCATTCATTGCAGAACAACCAGAAGCTTTATATACACTTGAGTTAGCTAACGACCAGAACATTAATATTGATGTGGTCAATATGGGCAATCCTCACGCTGTCACTATTGTTCCAGATGTATTAACTGCTGATGTTGCTGGCATTGGTCCACAAGTTGAGTCACATAAACGTTTCCCTGAACGTGTTAATGCTGGCTTTATGCAAGTAATTGATGAAAAACATATTCGCTTACGTGTATTTGAGCGTGGCGTAGGTGAAACACTTGCATGCGGTACAGGGGCTTGTGCTGCTGCTGTAAGTGGTATGCGCCGTGGCTTACTTGCGAACTCAGTTGAAGTTGAGCTTGCTGGTGGTAAGTTACAAATCGAATGGCAAGAAGGCGATGTGGTCTGGATGACTGGTCCAACAACTCATGTTTATGATGGGCGTTTGGATTTACGTTATTTCCAAGGTTAATAGCATTACCTAAATAGAAGCCTCTTTTCATCAGCTAAAGTGATAAAAGAGGCTTTCTTTTATATGTATAATAATATTTGATTTAATTATCTTTTACTCAAAGCTAATTTCAAAGCAAACAACACAAAAATACTGCCAGTAATTCGGTCCATATATTTCACAAATTTAGGTTGCTTAAGATAACGTGACAGTGGTTGCATAGTCAAAATTAATAAAGTTGACCATAACATTCCAATCACCACATGAATCATTACCAGTCCCATCACCCAAGTAACTGCTGATGCTTGTGGTGGAATAAACTGTGGAAGAAATGAAATATAAAAAATACCAACTTTGGGATTAAGTAAATTACCCAAAAAGCCTTTAATAAACCAATTTTGTGAAGGAGAGGTATTTGAACTATTCTCTTGAATATCTGCAAGTTGGCTACGTGGTTTTAAAATCATATTTAAACCTAACCATGCTAGATAAGCTGCTCCCATCCATTTTAGAATATTAAAAGCGAGATCAGATGCCATGAGCAAAGCACCTAGACCACAGGCAACCACAATTCCCCATACAATACAGCCAAGGCTAATGCCGACAGCTGCTTGAAACGCTTTCGATTTACCTTCAAGTGTTGCTGTACGAATAATTAAAGTCGTATCTAAACCAGGGGTCAGTGTAAGTAAGGTAATCGCAATTAAATAAGGAATGAGTATGGTGGTCATGGCAGCAAGGTCCAATGAATACTTGGTTTAAATTGTAATATATAAATTAGATCAGCATTAGGTTGTGCGGTATCAAATTTTCATGATCACATAGTTTTTGATACACTCAAAAAAATGAGCAAATAAATGGAGAGCAATTTGGATTTTGCATTACAACTGCTCTCAATGTGGTTAAAAGAAAGAAAAATACAGAATCAATCTGAGCACACGATTACTGCTTATGAACGGGATGTTAAAAGCTTTCTTGAGTTCTGCGAGCACAAACAACTAGATTTGAGAAATATTGAAGCTTCAGATTTAAGAGAGTACTTAGCGCAGCGTGTCGAACAGGACCAGTTAAGTTCAAGTAGCATGCAACGTCATCTCACCTCAATTCGTCAATTTATGAAGTGGGCTGAACAAGGTAAATATCTAGAAATTAATCCTACCGACGATTTTAAGTTAAAACGCCAACCTAGACCTTTGCCCGGCATGATCGACATAGAAACGGTTAATCAAATTTTGGATCAACCTATGCCAGAAAAACCGGTTGATCAGCAATTGTGGTTAAGAGATAAAGCCATGCTTGAGTTACTTTACTCAAGTGGTTTACGTTTGGCTGAATTACAGGGTTTAACAGTTAAGGATGTAGATTTTAATCGCCAACTTGTTCGTATTACAGGTAAAGGAAATAAAACACGTATAGTACCATTTGGGAAAAAAGCAAAAGAAAGCCTATTGAACTGGTTGAAAGTTTATAAAATTTGGAAAGGACATTTTGATCAAAACGATTCTGTCTTTATTTCCTTACGAGGAGGGGCGCTCACTCCAAGGCAAATTGAAAAACGAGTGAAGCTTCAGGCACAAAGAGCAGGTGTAAATGTCGATTTACATCCACATTTACTCAGACATTGTTTTGCTAGCCATATGCTATCGAGTAGCGGTGACTTGCGTTCAGTACAAGAAATGCTAGGCCATAGTAATTTATCTACAACACAAATTTATACCCATATTGATTTCGATCATTTGGCTCAAGTGTATGATCAAGCCCATCCAAGGGCACATAAAAGCTAAAAGTTAAAAAATAGACTCAATCAAAGATAATTAAATTGAGATGTTTTAGGTGAATGTAGAGATCATTTGGATTTTTTTACAAATTTGTTTAAGAGAAATAAGGGAAACTACCCAATTGACAATTTTGATCTTTGAGTATTTTGTGGACGACTGGGTCTAAAAAACGTCGGATTTATGGTGTTTAAAAGTAATGTTATGTTTCTAGCTAATATGCTAAATAAGATAAAAAGATACTAAAAATCAATGTATAAAATAGAGTTTAAAAAGAATAAAATAGGTCCTCATAGCAGTCTAAATTTTTTTTATGAACTGATGATTTCATTTTTTTTATGCTGTTCCAGAAAATTGTGACTTGACCGAAATGCCAAACACATTGCAAGATAGGGTACCTAAAAAATTTTAATTGAAGAGTTAATATACTTTTCTCAACATTTACTTTTGCTAGAACAGCCGAGGATTACATGAAGGCTCTTGTTGCTGTAAAACGCGTGGTTGATGCCAACGTTAAAGTTCGTGTTAAGCCGGACAATAGTGGGGTTGACCTTACCAACGTAAAAATGTCAATTAACCCATTTTGTGAAATCGCAGTGGAAGAAGCGGTTCGCTTAAAAGAAAAAGGAACAGTATCAGAAATCGTTGTTGTTTCTGTAGGTCCTAAAGAAGCTCAAGAACAAATCCGTTCTGCAATGGCTCTAGGCGCAGACCGTGGTATTTTGGTTGAAACTACTGATGAAATTGGCGCTTTAGAAGTTGCTAAAATTTTAAAAGGTGTTGTTGAAGCTGAAAAACCAGAACTTATCCTTCTTGGTAAACAAGCAATTGATGATGACTCTAACCAAGTAGGTCAAATGCTTGGTGCATTATTAGGTGCTGGTCAAGGTACATTCGCTTCTGAAGTGAAAGTTGATGGCGGTAAAGTACAAGTGACTCGTGAAGTTGACGGTGGTTTACAAACTGTTGAACTTACACTTCCTGCAATCATCACGACTGACTTGCGTTTGAACGAGCCACGTTATGCAGCATTGCCTAACATCATGAAAGCTCGTAAGAAGCCACTTGATACTAAATCTCCTGCGGATTATGGCGTTACAGCTGGTACTAAGCTTAAAACTGTTAAAGTTGAAGCTCCAGCAGAACGTAAAGCTGGCGTACAAGTGAAATCTGTAGATGAGCTTGTTGAAAAATTGAAAAATGAAGCGAAAGTGATCTAATACGGAAGGATAAAATCATGAGTATTTTAGTTATCGCTGACCACAACAACCAAGTACTTAACGGTGCTACTTTAAACGTTGTTGCTGCAGCACAAAAAATCGGTGGTGATATTACTGTATTAGTTGCTGGTTCTGGTGCTCAAGCAGTTGCTGATGCTGCTGCTAAAGTTGCTGGTGTAAGTAAAGTTTTACTTGCTGACAATGCTGCTTATGCAAACCAATTAGCTGAAAACGTAGCTGGCTTAGTTGCTGACTTGGCTAAAGGTTACAAATACGTTTTAGCTGCTTCTACAACCACTGGTAAGAACATTCTTCCACGTGTTGCTGCTCTTCTTGATGTAAGCATGATCACAGATATCATTTCTGTTGAATCTGCGAACACATTCAAGCGTCCTATCTATGCAGGTAACGCGATTGCAACTGTTCAATCTGACGAAGCAATCATTGTTGGTACTGTTCGTGGTACAGCATTTGATCCAGTTGCTGCGGAAGGCGGTTCAGCTGCTGTTGAAACAGTTGGCGAAGTAAAAGATGCGGGTATTTCTCACTTCGTATCTGAAGAAATCGTTAAGCTTGATCGTCCAGAATTAACTGCGGCTCGCATCGTAGTTTCTGGTGGTCGTGGTGTAGGTTCTGGTGAGAACTATCATAAAGTACTTGATCCATTAGCTGACAAGCTTGGTGCAGCACAAGGTGCTTCACGTGCAGCAGTTGATGCGGGCTTTGTACCTAACGATTTCCAAGTTGGTCAAACTGGTAAAATCGTTGCGCCTGAGCTTTATGTTGCTGTAGGTATTTCTGGTGCGATCCAGCATTTAGCTGGTATGAAAGATTCTAAAGTTATTGTTGCAATCAACAAAGACGAAGAAGCGCCAATCAACAGTGTTGCTGACTACTGGTTAGTTGGTGATTTGAACACTGTAGTACCAGAATTGGTATCTAAACTTTAATCCTTACCGATTAAAGCTAAAAAACCCCTAGTTTTTACTAGGGGTTTTTTATTATGAATAGTGATCTGAAATGTATAACTGAGACTTTTATCTCATTTGAGGTTTGATTTTTATAGAATAAAAATCACATAGTTTTATTAAGAATAGAACATGCTCGTTATGGCGATGTGATAAGAATAATATGCAATTAAATTATACAAATATCACCAGATTCGCGGTGTAGATTCCGCACATTACACAGTGCTTTTATGCTATAGTATACAGCTATATTTTTTTCGATTTTAGTTCAGTTTCCGGAACTAAATTTTTTGCAAGATCAAGACATATAAGCAGATGGAAATTTCTATCTGTAAGAAGGAGTATGCATGAGCGTATCGGAAATCCGACCGATTGCCATTGAGGACGAACTCAAGCATTCATATTTAGATTACGCGATGAGTGTAATCGTATCTCGTGCATTGCCGGATGTGAGAGACGGTCTGAAACCTGTTCACCGTCGTGTGCTTTATGCCATGCACGAATTGGGCAATGACTATAACAAAGCCTACAAGAAATCTGCGCGTGTTGTTGGGGACGTAATCGGTAAATATCACCCTCATGGTGACTCAGCTGTTTATGAAACCATTGTACGTATGGCTCAGGATTTTAGCTTACGTTATTTATTGGTAGATGGTCAGGGTAACTTCGGTTCGATTGATGGTGATAGCGCAGCTGCAATGCGTTATACCGAAGTCCGTATGACTAAGCTTGCACACGAGCTTCTTGCAGATCTAGAAAAAGACACGGTTGATTGGGAAGATAACTACGACGGTTCTGAGCGTATTCCTGAAGTACTTCCGACACGTGTTCCTAACTTGTTAATTAATGGTGCTGCTGGTATTGCCGTAGGTATGGCAACCAACATGGCACCGCATAACATGACAGAAGTTGTGAATGCGTGCTTAGCCTATGCTGACAATCCGAACATCTCGATTGAAGGATTGATGGAATACATTACGGGTCCTGATTTCCCTACAGGCGGTATTATTTACGGTAAATCAGGTATTGTTGATGCCTACCGTACAGGTAAAGGCCGCTTACACATTCGTGGTAAGTACCATTTCGAAGAAGATGAAAAGACAGGCCGTACAACCATCGTCTTTACTGAAATTCCATATCAAGTAAACAAAGCAAGAGTTATTGAACGTATTGCCGAGTTGGTTAAAGAGAAAAAACTTGAAGGTATTTCAGAACTTCGTGATGAGTCTGACAAAGAAGGTATGCGTATTGCAATTGATTTAAAGCGTGGTGAAAACGCTGAAGTCGTTGTAAATAACTTATTCTTAAATACCCAGCTCGAAAACTCATTCAGCATCAATATGGTTTGTCTTGATAACGGACAACCAAAATTGATGAATCTGAAAGATATTATTGCGGCATTTATCCGTCACCGCCAAGAAGTTGTGACACGCCGTACCATGTTCGAACTGCGTAAAGCACGTGAACGTGGTCATATCTTAGAAGGCTTAACAGTTGCTTTAGCCAATATCGATGAAATTATCGAGACGATTAAAACTTCTGCTAACCCTGCTGAAGCGCGTGAGCGTTTACTTGCAGGTGAGTGGGCAGGTGGTGGTGTCGTTTCATTACTTGAAAAAGCTGGCGCAATTTCTGTTCGTCCAGATGAAATCGAAGGTGAAGATCCAAATCGTCCATTTGGTCTAACCGATTCAATTTACCGTTTATCACCAACACAAGTAGGCGCAATTTTAGAATTACGTTTACATCGTTTAACTGGTCTTGAGCAAGACAAATTACATGCAGAATATACTGAGATCTTAGGTCAAATCGCTGAACTTACTGCGATTTTGAATGATTTCAATTTATTGATGGCTGTAATTCGCGAAGAGTTAGCACTGGTACTACAACAGTATGGTGATGGACGTCGCACTGAAATTATTGAATCACGTATTGATTTTAGCCGTGAAGATTTAATTCCTGAAGAACAAGTTGTATTAACGGTTTCACAAACAGGTTACGCAAAAACTCAACCACTTTCAGATTATCAGGCTCAGCGCCGTGGTGGACGTGGTAAGTCTGCAACTTCAATGAAAGATGATGACTTTATTCAACATCTGATTGTAGCTTCAAACCATGCGACTGTGCTTTGCTTTACCAACGTAGGTAAAGTATATCGTCTTCGTGTGTTTGAAGTGCCTCAAGCATCACGTGGTGCCAAAGGCCGTCCGATTGTGAACTTGTTACCTTTAGATGCGAATGAAACAGTAACAGCTATCTTGCCGTTAACTGAGTTCCCAGAAAACCATTACGTATTTATGGCGACAGCGTCAGGTACGGTTAAACGTGTTGATTTAGAGCAATTCGCTAATATCCGTTCAAATGGTTTACGTGCAATTGAACTCAATGAAGAAGATACCTTAATTGGTGTTGCGATTACTGATGGTAATCAGCAAATCATGTTGTTCTCGAACGAAGGTAAGGCAATCCGTTTTGCTGAGACTGACGTACGTGCAATGGGTCGTACTGCGAAAGGTGTTCGTGGTATGCGTGTGAGCTTTGCAAGCAGTACTTTAAGTGAAGAAGATGTAGATGTTGAAAATGATGAATCAGATGACAATGACGATTCAGCAGATTCAAATTTAGTAAGCCGTATCGTATCCCTTGTAGTTGTACCTGAAACAGGTGAAGTACTGTGTGCAAGTGCCAACGGTTATGGTAAGCGTACTCCAGTAAATGACTTCCCGACCAAGAAACGTGGCGGTAAGGGTGTAATTGCGATTAAGACAAGCGAACGTAACGGTGAGCTTGTTGGTGCAGTGTCTATTGATGAAACCAAAGAATTGTTACTTATTTCTGATGGCGGTACATTAGTTCGTACCCGTGCAGCAGAAGTTGCGATGACTGGTCGTAATGCACAAGGTGTACGCCTAATTCGCTTAAGCGAAGAAGAAACTCTAGTAGGTGTTGTGTCTATTGAAGCTGTCGAAGATGAAGAAGAGTTTCTCGAAGGCGAAGTAGATACTACTGAAACTGATAGCGAAGAAGTTGTATCAAATAATGAAGATGCTTCTGAAGAGTAAGTAAAACTTAAATAAAAAAGGAAGCATAAGCTTCCTTTTTTATTTTATGAAGAAGATTTTTTAACAAGCCGATAATAAGATAAACTCACCAATATTAATCCAAGGGTCCCAAGAAAAATCAGCTTTGGTACAACCGTGGCTAATGGAACACCCATCTGGTTAAGTTGCACAAACATTTGTACCCCATGTGTGGAAGGTAAACACCACGCAAGCCATTGTAACCATTCAGGCATGGCTTGATGAGGCCAAGCAGCTCCGGTTAATAAGAATAAAGGTACTGAGCTAAACACAATAATATGTCCGGCACGTTCCGGCATATCTAAAAGTGAACCGATCAGCATGCCTAATCCAATCACACAACTAATAAAAATTGGAACGGCAATGAGTAGACCTATAAAATTTCCACCGTGTGGATAGTCATTGAACCACAAGGTAAAACCAAAAAGATAAAAACACCCTAAACAACCAATCGTAAATATACTTGCGAAAACTCCAGCGAGGCGAACAGCAGTAATCTTTTCACGTTGCTCACGATAGCTAGCTATTAACATTGCCAAACCTAGCACAATCGTTTGATGAATAATCAAAGATGCAACAGCCGGAAAAATATAACTTCCATATCCTGAAAGTGGATTAAATAACGGCACTTGATGAATAGAAAGCGCTGGCTGGAAATGAGTGCGCTGTCCAAATTTTTCAATATATTCTTTTAATGTAGCTTCTATCGAGGTTGCTAGACCTAAACCAATTTCTTTAGTTTTTAAAAAGTTGGTTGTGCTTAAGTATAAGCCGATTCCACCTGTTTCTCCTCTGCGTAAGCTTTGGGTTAAGTTATTTGGTAAAAGTAAAATACCATCGGCTTTTTGCTCACGTACCATTTGTTCAGCTTGTAAAAAATTGCTGGTAACGGTAACGATATGAACATGGGGGCTATTTGCACTTTGGCCAATCAATTGAGAAGTTAAGAGGCTTTGTTCTTCATCAACAATGACAATAGGAATAGATTCTGCACGCTCAGCTTTATAGGCGGTAGGATAAAAAAAGCTATAAAGAATGACCGATAAAATCAGAGTTGTGAAAACTGAGCTATTACTTACAATGTCTTTAAATGTTTGCCCATAAGCCTTAAAGAATTCTTTCATTGTGTTGCCCCTCGAACTAATTTTTTAAGCAATAGACAACTTAAAAAGAAGTAAATCAGGCAATAACCGATGAGTATTAAAAAAGGAATCATTGAAATGAAAATTGGACTGCCGATCACCCATTGTTCGGTTTGAAGCTTAGCATAAGGGGTATAAGGAATAATGAGTGACCAAAATTTGGTGAAAATAGGCGCATTATTTAAAGGTAGCGTAACGCCTGCGAAACTTAAAGAAGAGCCGCCATATACCGCGATAAAGCCAAAAGTTTTACTTAAATTTTTGGTTGCAAGAATGACGGTGCTACTAATCAAAGCGTAGGCAAAATAAAGTAAAAACTGTGCGCATAACAATAAACTAAGAGAACCTGCTACGAACCAGCCACGGATTTCGACTAGCCAAAACATCCATACCCATGTCCATGCACAAAATATAAGGCTATAAAGCAGATTTTTAGCCAGTAAGCCTTGAATAAAACTTTCTCGGTTTACCCATGCTGTTAATGTGCCACGTTTAAGCTCTTGTCCAATAGCAAAGGCAACACAGCAACACAGCAATAAGTGCAATACAGCAGGAACCATGAAAGGTTCTAAATAAAACTCATAGCTCATACTTGGATTATAAAGCGTTGAGATTTTTACATGAGCGGTAGGAACATCTAAATAGGGAATACTATTTGCAAGATAACTTTGACCAGCATAGTCTGCTAAAGCATTGAGGGTACTGACCAGCATTGCTGAAGAAATCGTATTTCCAACACTAAAAAAAGACTGGTTAAATGCAATGCTGATTTGAGCATCTTGTGCTTTCACGAAGCGTTTTTCAGCACCGTCTGGAATGAAAACATAACCCCATATTTTGGTTTCATTGAGTAGTTGTTCAGCCTCCGCAGAGCTTACCGTAATTGTTTTAATGTCTACTGTATGATTCAACGAAAGATACTTTTCAATATTACGGCTGAGTTCGCTTTGGTCCTGATCAATAATCGCAATTGGTAAATGTTCAGCTTTACCTGCATAAAACATGCTGCTAAACAAAAAAATGATAAAAGCAGGGATAAGTGTCACCATACACAAATCCCATTTATTGCTTTTTAGATAGTTTAGTTCCCGTAATATACTGGCAAACATGCTTTATTTTTCTTCTTTAATTTTAAATAGAACGCTCATGCCAACCTTTAAATCTTTGACAGGACGTTCAGGCACCAGATGCAATTTAAAGCTACGAATATCATAGCCCCCAGTTTGGCGAGTCGTTTTTATAGTGGCAAATTCACCTTCCGCATCAATATTCTTGATTTTAAAATTCACATTCTGATTAAGAGCAGGTATGAATCCTTCAAGGGTTTTACTTTTATAAACAGAAGCGTATTGGTTTTCACCAACATTCAAACTTACCCATAAATCATCATCTTCTAAAATGCTGACAACAGGTACACCCATAGCGACTAATTCAGAAGGCTTACCGTAAGTTTTTGAAACTGTACCCGAAATCGGAGAGAGTAAGCGTGTCTCTTCCTCTAAAGCTTTTGCTTCGCTTACCGCTGCTTTTGCAATTTCAACTTGTGCATCTGCTGTAGATTTTTGCTGGCTAGTACTTCCACGTTTTGCACGAGCATATTGTTGATAAGAGGCTTCACTTAATTCTTGAGCAGAGGTCTGTGCTGCGAGCATTTCATCTCGTCTTTGACGCGAAATTACCCCTTGTCTATATAAATTTTCACCACGTTGGTAAGTTGTTTTTGCAAGATTCGCTTGCGCTTTGGTGCTTTGCCAGTTGGCATAAAGAGTATCGATATTTTCTTGTTGCGAACCGCGGTCTACCGTAGATTGAAAGGCTAAAGCTGATTGTAAGGTAGCCAAAGCTTGTTGCTTTTTAGCTTCTATTTCAGGGCTAACCAAACGAACAAGTGGCTGACCTTTGGAAATTTTCTGGCCTTCTTGTACATAAATTTCTTCAATACGACTTGGGACTTTTGTACTTACGTGAATAGTTTCAGCTTCAACACGGCCTTGTAGTTCAATAGGTTTCGGTTGATAACTTTTCCACAAACCAAAAATAATTAAACCTAATAAGGCAATGATGATCAGGCCAATAATCAGTTTAATTTTGGAATTTTTAGGAGGATTGGCGTCATTTTTATTTGCGTTTGATTCTTGATCATTGCTAGCTTGATCATCTTTTGGAGCTTGGTTGGTTTCTGCCGTATCCGCAGCAGGAGAATCTTGTTCTGAATGAGCTGAGTCTTGATTCATTTTATACTCCCCTTAACGAATATAGTCGGTATGTGGTTGATTAACGTAAGCTTTAAATTGGTCAATTGAGCCGTGACTTTGCAGTAAAGTTGCAAGTGATATGACATATTTATAAGCATTTAAAGCCATTTCAGTTTTTAACGCACTTAATGCATTTTGCGCATCAATCACTTGGGTTGCTGTACCCATTCCTTCGCGGAAAGAAAGTTCTTGAATACGTAGGTTTTCTTGAGCAGCATTTACGTTTCTTTGTAAAAGCTGATGACTTTGCTGAGCAGAGTCAAGCTCGTTATATGATTTATTCAAAAGAGCTTCAATCTCTTGTTTGGTTCGTTCAGTCATGAGTTCAGAAGCGTAACGCTTTAATTCAGCGGCATGAATATTCTTATTTTTATCTACCCCAGAAAATAGATTGTATTTTGCCATTACACCGACAATCCAATTTTCATTTTCATCAAGCGCATATTCACCAAATGCAAATAAACTTGGTTTTTTTGCTGCTTGTTGAGCTTGAATATTGACATTAGCCAGTTGAGTATCCATCTGCATTTTTTGTACAAGGCTAGATTTTTGTGAATAACTGGTTAAAATTGATTCTAGAGACTGGCTTGGAGTGTTATTTACAAATAAAGGTGTACTTAAATCTACATTATTTTGTTGATGTAAAAGGTTATTAAGGCTAAAGCGGCTGGCGTTTAAGTTAGCTTGAGTATTTTGTAAAGTACGTTCTGCATTATTACGAGCGACTTCAAACTGCATGCGTTGCCCTTTACTAATAAATCCTTGTTGTTCCAGCTTTAGGGCATTGCTGTAATGTTTTTGCATCGCATTAAAGTTAAATAAGCTACTTGCGACCAGCTGCTGCTGTAATTGCACATTAAAGTAACTTTGTACTACTTCAAATCGCTGTATATCCTGCTGTTGTTGGCTTGAAAGCTCAGAGCGCTGTGCTTGTATATTAGCTATTTTTTTTGCGCTGCTGGTTAAGCCGCCTGTATAGAGTGGCATTACGACTGAAATCGAAGGGCGTACCACCTGATCTTCGATAGTCAGATTCGCATAATCAGGAAAGCGATTTATACCATCATGTATGGTTTGGTTTGCGCCTTCTTGAACTTGTCCCAGCACATCTGATGGAATGACATTGCTCCACTGTGAAAGTTTGTCATTTAGTCCTTGGCTTAAATCATTTTCAAGTTTTTGTTTAAAAGCCCCAAGAGGTACATCTGTTTCACTATGAAAAGCGTAGGCTCTGACATTCAAATCAACTCTAGGTAATCCGAGGCCCTTTACTGCTTCAGCTTCTAATTGAGATGCTTGCTGTAATGCTTGGTTGGCTTGAGTACTGTATGAACTTTTTAAAGCTTGTTGTTCTGCTTCGGCATAACTTAAGCTTCCGGCATATAAATGATTAGTGAAAAAAAAGCCTAAAGCCAAAGCAAGATGTTTTGGTTTAAATGAAAAGGGAAAAATAGACTGTCTATATCGATGTGTTGGCATTTTAAATAACAATTTTTGGCATCCCTTATAGTTTAAATTTCTTGTTATTAAATTCAATTATCATCTTGTTTATTATACATTTGTATAAAAACATGGTGGTTTTTAGCTCCTTTAATTATTGAATTTACTAAGCCAATATTTTTGTAATAGCTATCAAGGTATGTGAAATGATAATCACAAGTCAAGTTGATCTTTTTGCTTAAAAATTTTTTTAAATGGGGAAGCTGATTATTAAAATTAAAGAAATAACGACAACAATAATTGAAAAAATAAAGCTAAATACAGTCCAGCATTGAAATATTTACTTGAGAAGCTGCTGCAAGCTTAAGCAATCTGTGGTTAAATGCCATTTTTATTGTGTTTGACTTTATACAAGGGAAAAATCATGCGCGCGTACAATTTCTGTGCTGGTCCTGCTGCATTACCTACTGCCGTTTTAGAAAAAGCTCAACAAGAATTGTTGGATTGGCAGGGTAAAGGTCTATCCATCATGGAAATGAGTCACCGTAGTGCTGACTATGTTGCTGTAGCTGAAAAAGCTGAAGCAGATTTACGCAAGTTAATGAACATTCCAGAAAACTATAAAGTACTGTTTTTACAAGGCGGTGCGTCATTACAATTTTCTGCTATTCCTTTAAACCTTTTAGGTAAGAACAGTAAAGCCGATTATATTCACACCGGCATCTGGTCTGAAAAAGCGTTAAAAGAAGCAAAACGTTATGGCGATATTAATGTTGTAGAAGCTGGCATTAAAGTAGATGGCAAGTTCGCAATTTCTGAACAAAGCGAATGGAATTTATCGGACAATGCAGCATACGTACATTATGCGGATAATGAAACGATTGGTGGCTTACAGTTCGCAGGAATTCCTGATGTAAAAGCGCCACTTGTTTGTGACTATTCATCAAGTATTTTATCTGCTCCATTAGATGTCACCAAGTTTGGTTTAATCTATGCTGGCGCGCAAAAAAATATTGGTCCTGCTGGTTTAACAATTGTCATTATTCGTGATGACTTACTTGATCAGGCTAAACCAGAAATTCCAAGCATTTTAAAATATGGTGACCAAGCCAAAAATGGTTCTATGGTAAACACACCATCGACTTACGCTTGGTACTTGTCTGGTTTGGTATTTGAATGGTTGCTAGAGCAGGGTGGGGTAGAGGCTATTCATAAAGTGAACCTTGAAAAGGCTCAGTTGTTATATGGTTATATCGACTCAAGCGATTTCTACAATAATCCTATCGCAATTCCAAACCGTTCAATTATGAATGTACCGTTTACCTTGGCAGACGAAGCTTTAGAAAAGCAATTCTTAAAAGAAGCGGAAGCTAATCACTTGTTGAATTTAGCTGGCCACCGTTCTGTCGGCGGTATGCGTGCAAGTATTTATAATGCTGTACCATTAGAAGGCGTACAGGCTTTAATCAACTTTATGGATGATTTTGCTAAGCGTAATGGTTAAGCAAATCAAATAAATAAAGCCCTCAAATGAGGGCTTTATTTATTGAATAAGTTATAAATTAAAAAGGCACTAAACCAAACTGGTGCATGAATATGGCAGCTAAGAACATACCCAAGACAAAAAAGCAAAACGCACCAGTATCGACCTTTACGCGCAGGCTACTGGATTGAATGAGGCTGGTAGTTTGTTCGGGTATAATCTTCATTCAATAACCTAATTATTAAAATATTAGTGAAATTCAATTAGTTTCACCCTTTTTAGCACAAATAGTCGCCTGAATCCAGATATTACCGCGAATATATTCGCCAATATTAAAGTTTTTATACAAATCGTTTTTGGTCGCAATGCGCACTAATATGGCAGGAAGATCATCTTCTAAAACCAAAGTGACATCATAAAGGGTATATTCTGCCCCCATAAATGTCATAGAGGTTTTACCAACAATATTACCTTGGAACCATGCTTCATCTTCTTGACCAAGATTTTCGCCATATAAATAAGCGACCATTTTAGAAAAATCAACGGTTACAGGTTCTTGATCTTCTGGAGTTTTTGGTTGCCATTCATTAATGAGTTCCTGTAAGTTTTCAGGAGCAACACCATTATGTTCAGTTAAAATTGCATTTAATGCACGGTGATGTTTAATAGAAGCGGGGTCATCAACAATGATTTTTTCACCTGCTGGAACAGGTTCTAATTCATAAGCCCATGCATTAAATTGGACTTGATAGTTTTGATTTTTGTCATATTGACAGTAGTTAACACTAAATAAATTATCAAATGCATAAACGGTTGTATTTTTATTTAGTCTTAAACTCAACACGGCTTGTGTAGCAGAGTCACAAGTAATGATGCGTTCAATTTTCGCATTATATTGATATGGACTTTCAAAACTTGGGAAGGCTGTTTTAAGCGCACGAGGTTTTTGATTTTCAACAGCAATAATTTGATTGATGGTAACTTTTTGGTCTTGTGGACCTTGAATGAGCCAAAAAGATTGATCCATGTCTTCTTCATGTTCACACAAACCCATTGGCATTACAGGTGCATCAAGTGCCAGTCCTAACCATTTTGGTACATCTGTTTCGGGATGGGACGTCAATAGATTCCAATGTTCTCCATGACTACCAAAATTTTGGTCATTTACTTTAATAACTTCTGGACTGTTTTGATTTTTCATAAGCACGATGCTGTTGGGTTCACATTACTTGTTATATTAAATCGAGGGTGTTTACTATTTTTCAAGTCACCATATGTAAATTCTCTTGTAAAAGCGCGTATTTAGTCATTTAAAAAGAAGCGCCGTTTCTATTTATAAGTTAAAAGTACGTTTAATTTATAAAAAAATTAAATGTTGAAATTAAAAATCAGTTTAATCGTTATTTTTACTCACCTTAGAAAAGCATCTGTTAGACTAATATTTTTAGTGGAAATAGAGAATAACGTGCTGCCATTTAAGCTATGGGTAGACGCAGACGCCTTACCGAAAATTTTACGTGAAGTGATTTTACGTGCGTCAGATCGTTATCAATTAGAAGTTATTTTTGTAGCCAATCAAAATGTTGGGATTACGCCTTCAGTACGAATTAAATCAATACAAGTTTTAAGTGGTGCCGACCAAGCAGATAAAGAAATAGTTGATCGTATGACTGAAAATGACATTGTCATTACGCAGGATATTCCACTGGCAGCTCAGGTGATTGAGAAAGGTGGAGTTGCTATTCATCCCCGTGGTGAAGTCTATACAACGGCGAATGTTAAAGCGCGTTTACATCTACGTGATTTCATGGATACGCTCCGTGGTGCAGGTGTGCAAACTGGTGGACCGCCTCCTATTTCCGAACGAGATAAACGTGAATTTTCAAGTTCATTAGATCAAACGATTTTAAAGCAAAAACGTAAAATAGCTAAGTGAGCATCGCATGCCATCGCAAACCAATTTGGCTCTAACCTATGCCTTGTTAGTGTTTATCTGGGCAACAACTCCGTTGGCAATTGTCTGGAGTGTGTCTGATCTACATCTTATGTGGGCATTGTTATTACGCTTTTTTATTGCACTGCCTTTGGCTGTCATCATATTGCTAATTTTGAGAACACCTTTTCCAACGCATCGACAAGCAGTTCATAGCTACATTGCTGGATCTTTTAGCTTAATTGGTTCTCAAATTTTCACTTATGCCGCAACCCAATATTTAAGTTCAGGCATGATTGCGCTTATGTTTGGCTTAGCACCGATTATGGCGGGGCTTATTGGGCGGTTTGCTTTTGGCCAACAACTTTATAAGCTGCAATGGTTGGGTATGGCAATTGCGGTCTGTGGGTTAACTATTATTTGTCTGAGCGGTGCGAATCAGCATGTACACCCGTTTGGTATTGTTCTTATGCTGATCAGTGTGTTTGTTTATTCTTTTTCAATTTTTTGGGTTAAGAAAGTTAATGCGCAGATCCAGCCGATGGCTCAGGCAACTGGTTCTATTTTAGTGTCTTCAATTTTTGCTAGTTGTTTTATTCCATTTATTTGGCAATATGCACCAACACATTTGCCAGAAGCTAAATCTTTATTTGCCTTAATTTATACGGTACTTATGGCATCACTCGTTGCCATGTTCTGTTATTTCAAACTTATACAAAATATTCAGGCAACGACTTTATCTTTAACGACAGTTATTACACCTATGTTAGCGATGATGATTGGAGCTGCTTTAAACCATGAACAACTTTCAATTATGGTTTTTGTAGGTGCTTTCATTATCTTGTCTGGACTTTTTTTATATTTCTACAAAGACATTCAGGCAAACCGGAACTTTGCTCAACATATGAAGTCTAAATAGGAGAAGATTTGGGTAATTTGTTGAGCTTATTCATTAAATTGTTCTAATTCGTAGCGAAATGCACGATCAAATTGATCTCCCAACTCAACTAGTAGAAAATAGCGCAGCAATATAATATTAGGATTGTTAAGGATAAGTCAGAACTTACTGATTTTTAAACCTTAATACAGCATCTAACGGTATGGTCAAATAGTAGATGTGGGTGCAATTTGCCATCAACATCTTATATTTTCCATCAATGACCTTGGATTTAGAAGGTATGTTTAAACCAATCTCACTGTATATAGGGTTGAGATATACTCGCGCAAGACGCAGTAATCATTTTATTTCTTTTATTGCATTGGTTTCGATGGTCGGTTTGACACTAGGTGTCGCTGTGCTGATTACAGTACTTTCTGTCATGAACGGTTTCGATCGCGAATTGAAAAACCGTGTGTTAGGAATGGTGCCACAAGCAACAGTTTCATCTACACAAATCCTCACGGATTGGCCTGAACTCGTGAAGCGAGTTGAACATCATCCACATGTAACAGGGGTTGCACCTTTTACGCAATTGCAAGGTATGTTAACTGCGCAAGGACAGGTCGCTGGTATTATGGTGACGGGTATTGACCCAAAATATGAAAAGAATGTCTCTATTATTCAAAATCATATTGTTGCAGGGAGTTTAGATTCACTTAAAAAAGGTGAATTTGGTATTGTACTTGGTAAAGATATGGCTGATTCATTGGGCTTACGTCTAAATGACAGCGTGACATTGGTTTTACCAGAAGCAACGCCATCTCCAGCAGGTGTTGTACCTCGTTTCAAGCGTTTTAAAGTGGTTGGTATTTTTAGTGTAGGCGCTGAAGTCGACTCTATGGTGGGTTATATCGCCCTATACGATGCTTCAACCTTATTACGTTTACCAGATGGTGCCCAAGGTGTCCGTTTAAAACTAGATGATATTTTTGCAGCGCCGCAAGTTGCTGACGACTTAGTAAAAAGTTTACCAAGCAATTTCTACGCGACGAACTGGACCTATACGCATGGTAATTTATTTAATGCCATTCAAATGGAAAAAACTCTAGTCGGTTTATTGCTTGTCCTTATTATTGTGGTTGCAGCATTTAATATTGTTTCATCATTGGTCATGGTGGTGACTGATAAAAAATCTGATATCGCAATTTTGCGTACATTAGGCGCTTCGCCATCGATGATCACTAAAATATTTATGGTTCAAGGTACCGTGATTGGGGTGATTGGTACAGTTGCAGGTACGGTTTTAGGTGTAATTTTAGCTTTAACCATTAGCGATATCATTTCATGGTTTAACAATGTGTTGGGCTTAAATCTATTTGATGCTTACTTTGTACATTACCTTCCTTCTTATTTAAGATGGCAAGATGTAACGATTATCGTGATTGTTTCTTTACTTTTAAGCTTCTTGGCGACTATTTATCCGGCACTTCGTGCTGCCAAAGTTCAACCTGCCGAGGCACTGCGCTATGAGTAAAATTGTTTTAGAAGCGAAAGAAATATATAAACATTTTGATGACGGAAAATCTAAAGTTGAAGTCATTAAAGGTCTTTCTTTACAAGTTGAAGCAGGGCAGTTTGTTTCGATTGTCGGTGCGAGTGGTTCAGGTAAAAGTACTTTGCTTCATGTGCTAGGTGGTTTAGAGCAGCCAACTCAAGGGCAAGTATTTTTAAATGGTCAGCGTTTTGATAATTTAGGTGAAGCTGAACGTGGTTTTCAGCGTAACCAATACCTCGGTTTTGTTTATCAATTTCATCATTTATTACCTGAGTTTTCTGCGCTTGAAAATGTGGCGATGCCTTTAATGCTTCGTGCAGATAGCCAATTTAAATCTGTAAAAGCGCAAGCTGAATATTTGCTTGATCGAGTTGGGTTATCTCATCGTATGGATCATAAGCCAGGGGAGCTTTCGGGTGGTGAGCGCCAACGTGTGGCTTTAGCGCGTGCTTTAGTCACTAAACCTGCGGTTGTTCTGGCTGATGAACCTACAGGTAATTTAGACCGTAAAACAGCTCTAGGTATTTTTGAATTACTGACCGATCTTAAGAAAGAACTCAACATGGCAATGTTAATTGTGACCCATGATGAGCATTTAGCTCAGGCTGCTGATTCTATTTTGCATATGCAAGATGGACTCTGGGTGAGTGGCACTTAAAAAATTGTCATTAAATCACATTGTTAAAGCCCACTTAGTTGGGCTTTAATTTTGCCCCTAAAAAGATAATGATATGACCTTGAATGTTAAAACTTATTTTAATGGGGTGGATTGGGGGTATTGCATTTATGGGGATAGATATCCCTTTAATAATGCAATATGGGTGGTTAGGTAAAGTTTTGCTTGTTATGGGCTTTATTTTTTATATTTTTAAGAGAAATATTTTCTTAAATCGCCCCATATTAAAAACCATTTACTGTTTAGTCTGCGCTATTAGTTTTTTTACTATAGGACATCAATATGCTCAGTATGCCTTAAATGAAAGATTAGAACTGCGACAAATGCAGCCTAAATCTTTAGATATTATTGTGTATGTCGACCGTATAAGTGAAGAAAAAGAAGATAAGACACAGCAACCCGTTCAGGTATTAGGGCAGTCCTTACATCCCGTCAATTGGCTATTATATTTAAAAAATCAAAAAGTAAACTCGGCCATAGATGAGCCAAAATTAAAATTAGGTCATTATTATCGAATTTCTGGCAAAACCAAACCTGCTCATAGTTACGCAGTGGCTGGTGTTTTTGACCAAGAACAGTGGTTCATTCAACGAAATATAATGTCCGGTTTTAGTGTTCAGCATATTGAGCCTTTAAGCTCTGATGAAATTTATCAGTTGGGTTATCAACATCATTTAAAAGAGCAACAAAAATTCTTTAACAGACAAAAGTTAAATGTAGAAAAGTTGCGCCTAACATTTAGATTAATGTTAAAACAATCTCCTTTGCAAAATAAGGGTCTGTTATTAGCTTTGTTAACAGGGGACGAAAGTCTCTTAAATGATGAGATTAAAAATCAATTTAAGGAATTAGGAATCTCTCATTTGTTAGCCATTTCAGGGCCTCATGTACTCATTTTTGCTATCATGTTGTCTTGGGTATTACATCAATTAATAAGACGTTATTATCCGCAGCTTTATTTGCGTCAACCTAAACAAATTTGGACCATGATTCCATTATGTTTTGGTGTTTTGATTTATACGGCATTTGTTGGTTTTGAAATTCCTGCCTTAAGAACTTTACTCTCAGTATTTTTATTTGCTTCTTTGGTATTGATTAAAGTGCCTGTTAAACCATTTTCACTCTTGGTTTATAGTGCAAGTCTACTTTTACTTTTCGATCCCTTCAGTGTTTTATCCGCAGGTTTTTGGCTGTCTTATGGTTCTTGCTTTATTTTATTACGGATTTATCAAACTATAGAGCAAGCTCCAAATGTTGTTTCAACTAGTCTGTTATCTAGAATCATTCTTTTCAGTAAAATTTTAATTGAATCTCAAGGCAAAATATTTATTGCCTTATGTCCCTTAATGCTGATTTTCTTTCAACAGATTTCATGGGTTGCTCCTTTTACAAATATTATTGCAGTTCCTTTACTCGGAGGAGTGATTGTTCCTTTAAATATTTTTGCAGCTTGTGTATGGCTTATTTTTAAATCATTCGGAAATTTACTTTTTCAAATTAATGACGTCCTGATTAGTATAGTACTGTCATGTTTTAATCTTTTAGAAAAGTTATCTCTACCATTACAAGGTTTTAGCCTGACACCACTTGCTTTAGTTTGCCTTAGCTTCGTTATTATTATCTTATTTTTACCGCGTGGGGTTTTACCAAAATCTTGGGGGCTAATATGCTGTTTACCCTTGATCATTCCAGATAAGTCGTCCCAGCAAGTTCAATTAAATATTATAGACGTAGGACAGGGGCAAGCTATTTTCTTGCAGCACCCGCAGCAGACATGGCTCATCGATACGGGTGGGTCTTATGATGAGAAAGCTTTTAGTATTGGTCAAAATGTGGTGATTCCATATTTACGTCAAAAGGGAATTAAACAACTGGATCACGTCGTACTGTCTCATCTTGATCAAGATCATAGCGGAGCATTTCCTTCAATCGCTCAGGCTTTTCCTATTAAACAAGTCATATCAAATGAACGATGGACAGAGCAAATTAAAGAATCATTTACCTATTGTCATCAAGGTCAAAAATGGCAATATCCACAATTAGATATTGAAATCCTTTGGCCTAAAGAAAAAGATTTAAACTTAGTTTCTTCAAATCAAAATCAATATTCTTGTGTGGTTTATATTCATTTAAAACAGATAAATGGCTATCAAAATTATTTAATTATGGGTGATGCAGGGTGGGAAGCAGAATATCAACTCATGAAAGAATATCCTGATTTCAAGGTAGATGTTCTGGTATTAGGTCATCATGGAAGTAAACATAGTTCAGCTTACGACTTCTTAGCGACGTTAAACCCCAAGCTTGTTGTTGCTTCTGCTGGCTTTAATAATCGTTATGGTCATCCAAGCAAAGAGGTTTTAGCGAGAATACAAGAGCTTAATATTCCATTTAAAAGCACAGTTGAGCAAGGAACATTGAGCTTTGTATCTCGCAATCAAGAGATGGTTTTATACACTCGACGTCTCGAGCGTACTTGGCTTCACAGGAATTTGTGAAGCTTCTGCTTTAAGTCTATCTACAATTTGAAGTGCTTCATTCGGATCAATATTGTAAATATTATCTAAAGCGGGATTTGCTTTAAAACGTTTATAACTCCAGTGATAGTGTTCTGGATAGTGCTGGATCAGTTGTTCAATGGCTTGATGAATAACAAAAGTTCCATCATCGGCACTACCTTCGTAAATCTTCTCATCCATAGGTTCAATATGCATCGTAAAACCGTTGTGTTCATTACGAATCGCATAAAGAAATAATGCTTTGGCTTTTGTTTTTTGGATGAGCTTGGCGCTTAAATTACTTGAGGCAAGTGGTACACCAAAATAATTGATCATATCCCCACCAACATTAGGTGTATGGTCGGGTAAAATTACAGTGGTTTCGCCTTGTTTGAGTGCTTTAAAAATTTGTCGAACACCAGTCTCATCGGTAGGTACCAAGTTGGCTTGTTCACGGCTACGTGCTTCTCGAACAAAACGGTCTGCATCTTCATTTTTTACAGGCTTGTATAAAATAGTCATAGAAGTGAACTGGGCACACCAAGCATTCATGATTTCCCATGTACCAAAATGTGGAACAATCAATACCACACCTTTTTTTGCTGCTAGTGCTTCATGAAAGTAATGTTCACCCTCAATATGGTGAATACGTGAAATATTCTTACTATTTGATGAGCCCCAAATACTTAAAAACTCGAAGTATGAGGTTAACTCGTTACGAATAGCTTGTTGTGTAATATCTATTCGTTGCTGTGGTGTTAAGTGGGGAAGTGCAATTTGTAAGTTAAGTTCTATACTTTTTGATGTTCTAGTAATTTTTAAAGTATTGACTAACCCTGCCAACATACGGGCAATAAAACGTCCAAATTGAATGGGTTGACGGCTAAAAGTTTTGAGTAAGTAATAGTTCATGCTTTTTACATCTAGTTTGGTCATCTATCGCGGTAAAAAGGAGGCAACAAGTAAAAAAAGATAAAAATATTATAAATGAAATCATATAATTTAGACAGTTTTTATCAAATCAACGTATATAATGACATCATTTTAGATTGATTTGGATTGGAATTTTATGTCCGATTGGCCACCAAAACCACAAAATGAACCTATAATCCCTAAACAAAATGGACCAGAATGGCAAATTCTTGAGAAGGCTGTACTCGCTTCAGTAGAAGAGCAACGCCGTAGTCGTCGTTGGGGTATCTTCTTTAAAACA
Source organism: Acinetobacter sp. 22512 (assembly GCF_052044755.1). NCBI lineage: Bacteria > Pseudomonadati > Pseudomonadota > Gammaproteobacteria > Moraxellales > Moraxellaceae > Acinetobacter > Acinetobacter sp. 22512. The sequence continues at coordinate 109,114 of NZ_JBQENP010000004.1, forward strand.
TTAACTTTTATTTATTTACTATTCATTATTGTACTCATGGGCAAAGGCTGTTCAACCAGCAAAGAAGGCTCTGCTGTAAGTAGCAGTAGTACTCATTTGGCAGTGGTGGATATTATTGGAACGATTGATGCTTCGAGTAATCAAGCGGTAAATAGTGAAGATACGAATAAAGCGCTTAAACGTGCTTTTGAAGCCTCAAATAGTAAGGCTGTTGCACTTAACATTAACTCACCTGGCGGTTCTCCAGTTCAGTCTGATGAAATCTGGCAGGAAATTCGTTATTTGAAAAAACAGCACCCTGATAAGAAAGTTTATGCCGTTATTGGTGATATGGGGGCATCGGGTGCGTACTATATCGCTTCTGCTGCGGATGAGATTATTGTCAACCCATCAAGTTTAGTGGGCTCAATTGGTGTGATCATGCCTAACTATGGCATTACTGGTTTAGCTCAGAAGCTCGGTATTGAAGACCGCACTTTAACTGCCGGAACGAATAAAGACATTTTAAGTATGACAAAACCGATTGATCCTGCTCAAAAGCAACATATTCAATCTGTTCTTGATAATGTTCATACTCACTTTATTACCGCAGTGAAAGAAGGCCGTGGTAAGCGTTTAAAATCGAATGATCCAGCTATTTTTTCTGGCTTATTCTGGACAGGTGAACAAGCAATTCAATTAGGTGTTGCTGACCGTTCAGGTAATATTACGAGCTTGATGCGTGAACTAAACCTTGATAATAAAGTTGACTACACAATTGAGCGTAACCCACTACAATCCATTTTGGGCCGTATGGGGGCACAAATCGGGCAAGGAGTAAGTGAATCTATTGCTCAAGAGGTGCAGACTAGTCAAAGCGCAAAATTACAATAAATCTGTATTTTTAGGATAACGGTATGTCAGTAAAACCGGTTATACACTTTGCGCATGCTAATGGTGTGCCATCTATGGTGTATCAAAAATTGTTTGATCAATTAAAAGATGAGTATGACGTAATTTATGTTCCACTCATTGGTCCTGACAAACGTTATCCTGTGACTAACCATTGGCCTGCTTTGGTTGATCAAGTTATTGATAGTATTGTGCGTCAGGCGAAAGGACGTAAAGTCATCGGATTAGGCCATTCTCTTGGTTCGGTTTTAACATTAATGGCATCTTTTCGACGTCCTGAACTGTTTTCTCAAGTCATTATGTTAGATCCGCCTCTTATTTTAGGGCGATATTCATTTGCTTTTCATATGGCAAAATTATTTCGTCCTAAATTGGTTGATGCGATGACACCGGCGGGCTTATCTGCACGTCGTCGTGAACACTGGGAGTCGAGAGAGCAGGCTGCTGAGTTACTTCGTCCTAAAGGATTTTATAAAGATTTTGATGAAGATTGTTTTCAGGCTTACATTGATTATGCTTTGAAAGAAGATTCGATTCGCGGTGGAGTAACTTTAACGATTTCTCGTGAAGATGAAGTTGCAATTTTCCGTAAAAATCCTTCTTGGTGGTGGCTGCCTATGCCAAAACCTAAGATGCCTGTGCATTTAGTTGTGGGTAAAGGAAGTGACTTCTTAAAAAGAGGCTTTCCTCAAATGGCAAAGCGAAAAATGGGAATCCCATTTACTGTGGTTGAAGGGGGCCATATGTTCCCTCTAGAGCATCCTATTGATACAGTAAATTCTATAAAGAAATTGATTCATCATTAATTAAATTAATTTAAAGCTTATAAAAAAGGACATGCCAGCATGTCCTTTTTTATTTTTGTTTGCTAGTAAAATACTTTACCAACTTGCAAAACGAATAGGGTCTTTTAGAACTTGATTACGGAAATAGGCTTGCCCATCTTTCCATGTAAGTTGACCGTTACACAGCCACTCTGCAACTTGTGGGTAGATAAAGTGCTCAAGTGTGTGCACTCGATCTGCTAATGAAGCGGCAGTATCATGTTCTTGAACTGATATAGCTGATTGGGCAATAGATTGACCAGAATCCAGTTCAGCAGTTACAAAGTGTACGGTACAACCATGCAAACGATCACCTGTGTTTAAAACACGTTGATGAGTATTCACACCTTTGTAAGCTGGAAGAAGCGAGGGATGTATATTCAGCATTTTCCCTTGCCATTTGTTGACAAAGGTGGATGTTAAGATACGCATGAAGCCAGCTAAAATAACTACATCTACTTCCCAAGCTAAGAGTTGCTGATGCATTGCCTCATCAAAAACTTCGCGCGTTGGAAAGTCTTTATGGGAGATAACAGCGGTAGCAATATTGGCTTTTTGAGCACGCTCTAGGGCATAAGCATCTGCTTTATTAGACAGTACACCTACAATTTGCCCTGATAGATTTGCATCTATCAAGGCCTGTAAATTACTGCCATTCCCAGAGACTAGAACAGCAATTTTTATCATGCAAAGATCACACGAATTTTTTCGTCTGCACCTTCCACTGACTCAGCATTTTCTTGGATATATCCAATTTTCCAAGCTTTTTCACCTTGAGCATTAAGTACTTCAATTGTTTTTTCAGCATCATTTGCATCAACAGCAATAACCATACCTACGCCACAGTTAAACGTACGGTACATTTCAAAGCGTTCTACATTGCCTTCGCGTTGTAGAAGTTGGAACAATTCAGGCCATTCCCAAGAAGATTCATCAATAACTGCTTGTGCACCATTTGGTAATACACGAGGTAAGTTACCTGGTAAACCACCACCAGTAATGTGTGCCATAGCATGAACATCAACTTGTTTGCAGAGTTCAAGAACCGGTTTTACATAAATACGAGTTGGTTCCATTGTTACATCAGCAAGAGGACGACCATCAATCGTTTGAGTTAAATCAACGTTTTTAACGTCTAAAATTTTACGTAGTAATGAGTAACCATTCGAGTGAGCACCACTTGATGCAACACCGATAAGTACGTCACCAGACTTTACTTTAGAGCCATCAATAATTTTGCTTTGCTCAACAACACCAACTGCAAAACCAGCAAGATCGTAATCTTCACCTTCGTACATGCCTGGCATTTCCGCGGTTTCACCACCTACAAGTGCGCAACCTGCAAGCTCACAACCTTTACCAATACCAGTAACAACATTTGCAGCAACGTCAACATTTAAGTGACCAGTCGCGTAATAATCAAGGAAGAATAATGGTTCTGCGCCACAAACTAAAAGGTCGTTTACGCACATAGCCACAAGGTCTTGGCCGATTGTGTCATGACGATTGAGATTAAGGGCCAAACGTAATTTAGTTCCTACACCATCGGTTCCAGAAACTAAAACAGGCTCTTCATAACCTTTAGGAATTTTGCATAGTGCACCAAAGCCACCAAGCCCGCCCATTACTTCAGGACGACTTGTACGTTTAGCGACTGACTTGATACGATCGACCAGTGCGTCGCCCGCTTCAATGTCGACACCCGCATCTTTGTAGCTTAAACCGGTATTTGGGGTAGAAGTTGAGTTGCTCATAAATGAAGTCTCCGCATTGGCGGCAGATTATAACCTGAATATACGAAACTCTTATGTTATTTATGCTCGAAAATGCTATCTTTAATAAAAATATTTTTTCATTTATAACGATTAAATCAAAAAAGGCTAGATTTTATGCAAGATCGTATACTGCGCCGTATTTTTTTACTCGCAGGTATTGTATTGCTGGTATGGGTGTTGTACTTACTCAAGCCTGTAGTCATTCCTTTTATCGGTGCTTTTTTCCTGGCTTATTTATTCAGTCCACTTGTTGATGTGCTGGTAAAAATGAAATTGCCTCGCTGGTTAGCAATTAGCGTGGTATTCGTCGGAATAGGTGTAACCTTAACTATTGCACTCTGGTATTTAGTTCCACTGATTTGGAAACAATTAGTTTATGCCCGAGATAGTATTCCAGCAGGTATTCACTGGATTAACGCTACCTTTTTACCTTGGGTGTCTTCAACATTTAATGTCCAGCAAATGGAAATTGACACAGAGCAGTTGTCTAAAGCTGTCATGGAATATGTCCAAACAAACTATAGCGCAGACAGCATTCAGGCAGTGTTATTAAAACTGGCTCAATCTGGTTTGAATTTTATTCAGATTGGTGGAACAGTTGTTTTAATTCCAATTATTGCTTTCTATTTCTTGCTTGATTGGGAACGTATGTTACAAAACTTACGTCGTCTCATTCCACGTCCATATGAAGCAACTACTTTACAGATCGTTGGTGAATGCCATAGCGTTTTAGGGGCATTTGTTAAAGGTCAGTTTCTGGTCATGCTATTGCTTGGCGTAGTATATGCAGTTGGTTTACAACTCATCGGTTTGGAAGTTGGTCTTATTATTGGTATGGTGGCAGGACTTGCTAGTATTATTCCTTATTTAGGTTTTGCCGTAGGTATTATTGCCGCTGTTATTGCTAGCCTGTTCCAGTTTGGCTTGGATTGGATGCATCTATTACTGGTTGGTATCGTCTTTATGATTGGTCAAGCGGTAGAAGGCTATATCTTACAGCCATTCCTACTGGGTGATAAAATTGGCTTATCTCCTGTAGCAGTTGTTTTTGCAGTATTGGCAGGTGCACAACTTGCAGGCTTCTTGGGAATGTTAATTGCATTGCCTGTTGCTGCGGTTATTGTAGTGTTGTTGAAGCATTTAAGAGAGAATTACGAAAGAAGCTCACTTTATGCTCCACCATCTACATTAGTGATCCAACATGGCGATATTGAGCAAATTCATGTACAAACCGAAAGCACTAAGCTTGATCTTGAAGTTAAAACACAGCAAGATACAGATGAACTAAAATCTCCTAACCAGAAATAATTTCAAGGTTAATTCAATATATGCGTCAACTCCAACTGGATATAGAACCTCAACTTGATGCCCGAATCAGTGATTTTTCGGGACCGGGTTGGGGGCATGTAGTCGATGCCGTGCGTCAACTACATGCTGGTCTGGTGAGTAGGTTCTATATTTACGGTGGAGCGGGGACGGGGAAGAGTCATTTACTTTCTGCAATTTGTGATTCTTATTTAGAAATAGGCAAATCTGCTATTAAAGTATCTTTGCTCGAACTGCTTGATGCACCTATTGAGGCAATTACCTCTTTAGAACATTATGATCTTGTTGCTTTGGATGATATTGAATCGATTAGTGGTGTGCCTCACTGGCAGAAAGCTGTTTTTCATTTAATGAATAATCACGAAGGACAACTGGTGTTTTCGTCGCGTGTAGCACCGATTGAATTAAAGCTGGAATTACCAGACCTACAATCACGACTTACACAAGCCGTTAGTGTAAAAGTGCCAAGTGGAAGTCTATATGCAGACCGCTATGCCTTGGTGACATCTGTAATGGCTAGACGGGGTATTCACTTTGACCAACAAATTGTTGATTACTTATTATTACATGGTCCTCACCAAGCATCTCTTTTACTGCAAACTGTTGCTCAGTTAGAAAAACTACTCAAAGGTGAAAAAACAAAACTTTCTAATGCGACTTTAAGACAAATTTATGCTTTGATTGATGAGTATCAACAGTAGAGTTTCTAGCTTAAATTTGCTGTTTTGCTTAAATTAAACTCATACAATTTAAAAAATGGCTTTCCCTACATAAGTTTTTTTCATTTCAGAAAAGCTATATTTATAACTTATAAATTCTTTTTTAATTTTTTAATACGACAATTTTTTGTATTTAAAAAACTTTTTTAGGTCTACGAAGCTTTTTGTAATCTAGCTCAAAAATGACTCTACAGACCGACCAAAATGTCTTGAGAAATTCTACTTCCTGTGACAAAGTACGCACAAAGGATGCGATTGCAAAAGCGGAAATTTTGCAATATTGACAAAGAAAAATGAAAAAAGATGTAAGGAGATGGGTATGCTCAAACGGAGCATTGCTTTTGCTTTATTGGCTGCTGCTGGACACGCTTATTCTGCCGATATTCAAGTCACAACTACAACTGATGAAGACGTCGATAACACGGTCTGTTCATTACGCGAGGCTGTCGAACTTTTAAATAAACTTAATTCAAGCGATTCTAAGGTTGTTGCGTCTGTAAAAGATGGTTATCGTGGCTGTGCTAGTGGTGACTCAAATAATATTATTTTGCAAAGAGATAAAGAGTACACACTTAATGAAAAAATAAAGATAACAGCTCCTCTGACAATTAGTACTGCTAAAAATGATTCTACGCTAGTTGATACCGATCAACCAGGTTCGCATAACGCTACAATAAAAATGATTGGTACTGATCAGTTATTTAAAATTGATGATGAAAGTATTGAAAAAGCATCAATTTCTGTTTCGCTAACTGATCTTAATTTACAAGGTGCGGGTTTAAAATTTAAAGCCGTCACTGGTGGTTTGATTGATAATCATGAAATATTGAAAATTCAAAACTCTCGTTTAATTGATGGATACGCAGCTCAAGGGGGAGCAATTTATAATAGAGGATTGGTCACGAAAAGTGGCCAGACCTATGGGTTCGTCACAATTACCAATACTCTTATTCAAAATAATAAAGCAACACAAGGTGGAGTAATTTATAGTGAGCAGCCTTTGTATTTGATCACGCAGTCTGTGATTCGAGACAATGAAGTTAGTTCTGCTGCTGGATCACTTTTCTTCAGTGCAAATAAATTTGATGATGAAAGTACAGGGGGATATTTAAGCCAGCGTTCTACCGGTCTGAGTAACAGTACTTTTTTTCATAATAAAGTAGGTTTTATTGCAAATGTTCAAGATGGGATGTTTGTTAATAACATTACGATGATTAAAAATGATAAAGGATTATTTCTAGATGCTCCCCAAGGTAATGCTTCTATTTCAAATAGTGTTTTAGTTGGAAATACGATCAACTGCCAGGCTACTAGTGCCGATAAAGCAATTATACAAAGTAATTTGGTGACAACAGAATGTAATAGAAATGCGACCTCTAAGCTCCCTAATATTCTTTATCCTGCTAATGAAAAATTAATAGCAGGTAGTACAGATGAGGGAGTATGCGATGTAACAGCGAAAGAAGGTTTATTTTGTCCTTTTAACACTCCTAAAGATAGTTTTTTAGGTTTTTTTAAGCCTCGACTTTTAGAAAGTTATAATACTTTAGCTGACTCCTTAATTATTAATAAAGGTCGTTTATATAGTGACGGCACTTCAGTCGGATTAGCAAGCTGTGAAAGTGTTGATCAACGTGGGAAAAAACGTAGCGGTTATGATGAGCTATGTGATCTTGGAGCGATTGAATATATTTTAGATACTGAGATATCCTCAGTAGGTCAAGATATTAGATATGGCCAAGTTGCAAAATTTAATATTCTTGGTTCTCTAAGTGAAGCAGATTTAGTGACTCCAGCTACGTGTAAGCGATTGTTTGGCGAGCGAGCTGATGGAAAAGAATGGCAACCAGGATGCCTTAGAATTAAACAAAGTACAGACACACCAGTTTCTAAAGGCAATATAACTTTAGATCAAAATGGAAATGTAATTTATACACCAAATGGGAACTGGCATGGCGCGGATATTTTTAGTATTCAGGTTGTTACGAGTGTGTCTCGATTTAATGAAGGCGTAGAGTTTCAATATATCACTATCCCGACAAGAATTGTTCAGGATCCTTTATCTGGAATTGAAGACAAATCTGTCAGTACCGGAGGTGGAGGTAGTGTTGGTGGGGCCTTTATTTTAAGTTTATTAGGTTTAATTGCTTTACGCCGTTTCAAGTCATAATCAGGGATGAGACTATGAAAAATTATAAAAAGGCATTGTTAGCGTTAGCTGTGCTTGCAAATATGCCACTTTTTGCTGATACCACAAATAAAAGAATTGAGGTCACAACTTTTGCTGATGAAGATGGTGAAAATACGAACGCATGTTCATTAAGAGAAGCTATTAAAGTTGCAGAAACTCGTAAATCCGCTTATGGGTGTACTGTATTTAGCCTCGATACTGATCAGGTAATTCAGTTAAAAGCTGGAACTTATACTTTAAATAAAGAATTGGTGCCCAATGCTAATATTTCTATTTATGGCTATGGTGAACGTGAAGAAGATAAAATTTGGTCAGAAAAGAATGTTTTAACAAATGACTATCCTGCTCTACCAGAACTTAAAACACGTATTAATGCTGCGGGCAAGTCGCGTATATTTAACACAGCGGAAAATCAAAAAGCTCTATTCCTGCAAAATATTATTATAGAAAATGGTATAGCTTCAAATCAAGGTGGGGCTATTTATGCGGGTGGTAATGTTACATTATTAAATTCTCAAATTTTAAACTCTCAAGCTCCAAAAGGTGGAGCTGTTTTTCTTGGTGGTAGCGGAGTAAATTTATCAATAACTCATTCCCTCTTGCAAGGCAATCAAGCAAGTACTGGTAGCGTGTTAGCTATGAGTTGTAAAAATGGTACTGAGTATGCCAAACGAGAGGTTACTCTTACATCCTCAAGTATTATCAAGAATGGTTCGAGCAATTCTGCTAGTACATTTGAATTTTGTGGCGAGCCGAAAGCTACTTTTACAATTAATACAATTGCTCAAAATATTGCCAGCACTGTAAATGGGGTTATTTTAAAATTTACAGGAGATGCGATTCCTAGTAATACAACAAATCCATCAACTATTTTAAGTGGTGGAAGTAGTTTAAAGCTACAAAATAACACTATTGTTGAAAATAACGCACATACAACTTTCCTATATGACAGTTTAGGTGGGAAAGAATTGAATTTTAATATAATTGGATACAATCCAGTTGGATATGCTTGTCGATATTTAGCAGGCTCAGCAGCTGATTTGAAGAACTCAGGTCTTAGATTATCTTTTAATGCACTAAATTTAAGTAATAATACTGATAAATGTGATTTACCAACAGAGGTACTTTCGTCAGCTAATAAGACAATTGATATTTCAGGTTTTCCATTTAACTCTTTACTTGAGCGCCATGAAAAAGCTGCAGCAGTAACTGGTTTTTTACCACTTTATTTTCCATTGGTAGCTGCTGGAAAAGAAGATTTAATAGATGTAGACCCTGAGGGTAAAGCTATATGCGCTGATATAGATCAACGTGGTTTAGCTCGACTCCCAACTAATAAACTATATTATCAGCCCGATAACATTGCTCGTAATAGCTGTGATATAGGTTCAGTAGAACTAATGAAATTAACTGCTGGTGATTTAAGAGGTTTAGGCAACAGCTCTCTCACTACTTTACTTGAGGGATACCAAACCCAGTATGATACTGCAGAAAAAAATCTCACTAATCCACTTTATTCATATTTGTGGAATGTCTTAAAAATAGATTTGGCAAATTATAAAAATCTTCTTGATCAAACTAAAGCAAATGCAAAATACCGAGCGATCTATATTGATTTGAAGGCAAATGGCTTACCTTTGCCAAATGAAGATAGTAGCCATCTTCTAAAGTTTTTTAATAGTACGGACTATAATATTAATCTTGAATCTGTTGGAACAGGATTGATAGATGACAAAGTTGCAAGCACGGAAAAAGACGATAAACTTTTTTGTGAGTGGAATAGTGCTTTACAGCAAATTATATTCTATCGATCGGATGATATTACTACTCAAGCTGGTGACTACAACTATTGTAAATATACGATTAGTAGTAAAGATGGTTCTACTCAATCATCTGGTCTTTTAGAAGCACGATTTGATAATGTTGCACCTGTAGCAAGTGATAGTAAAGTTGTATTCCAATATTTAGCAAATGAAATAATTCCATTAAATTTACTTAAATACGCAAATGATGATGGAGATGGTCCAGCTAATACACTTATTACAAAGCCTAATAAACCTCAGTTTGCAGACTTGCCTATATATTTGCCAAGTAAAACTTCAAAAGATGGAATTTTTACAGTAGTTAAGGCAGATAGAGAAGGCCCTTGTCCAGGTGAAGATAAGGATAATACTTGTTATGGTGGTAATATTTATATTCAAGCTAAAAATAGTTTTAATAACTTCAATGATACATTAACTTATTACGTATATGATGCTGATAATAAAATTTCAAATGCAGGTACTATCAGTTTAGTGAGTAGTAATACTACTGCTGGAGGTGGTAATAGTGGAGGCGGTGGTGGCAGCTTGGGAATTTTATCTTTAGCATCGTTACTTGGTTTAGCAGCTTATAGACGCTATCGTAAATAAACTCAAAGAATAAAAAAAGCCTCCAATTGGAGGCTTTTTATAAGAAATAAAATCAAAATAATTAAGTGATTAGATGCCTTATCTTTGATAGCCAAATAAGAACTTAGTGTTCTAAATACTTGTTCATGTATTCTTCACGAATCGCTGTTCTTTCTTCACCATTCGCTTTAAGCATCCGTTCACGTAAGTCTTTACGCTCTTGCGTACTCATTTTTTGCCATGCTTCACGCATTTTTTGTTTTTCAGCTTCAGGAAGTTGAGTAAACCAGTCCATGCGTTGCTGTAAGTTATTGCTCTGATTTGCTGGTAACTCTTTTAAACTCTGGTAACGTTTAATGACTGCACGTTGCTCTTCTTCAGAAAGAGCATCCCATGTGTCATCGACTTGTGCATTGGCATCTTTAGAAAAAATCCAAAAGCGTTCAAAACCTGCAAAACTTGTCTGCAAGAAACTTAATGAACACAGGATAAGTGCTAATTTTTTAGCTGCCATGTTGTACTTTATCCTCACCCAACACCATTAACATCTCTAAATCTTCCACCATTTGTGGAGATAATTTAGGATTTACGATCACTTGATTTTGTGGCTTATCCACAATTTCGACTGAGTTAGGCAGAATCACAAAACCTGTAATTGCTGCGGCAAGTGCGAAACCAGTCATTTTCCAGACACTATAATAAGAGGCTGGTTTTTGTTGAATATGGTCAAGCACATGATTCATGACCACTGTTTTATTTTTATGGTGATCTGCCAAACTATCAAGTTTGGATGTCACCTTTTTAGTGAAATCATCATGATTCATCAGAACCTCCCAAGGGATTTAAATGTGCCAAGTATTCTCTAAGTCCCTGAATTGCTCGGTGATAATGGGTTTTCACACTACCTTCGGTACAGTTCATGATCTGAGCTGTTGTATGGGTGTCAAACCCTTCCCACGCACGTAACATAAATGCCTGTTGTTGACGAACAGGTAGTTTTTCAATTGCTTCCCGAATTTCCTCTATCGTTACTGCTTGATCGAGAAAATCTGCAGGATTAATAGCTTTTTCATCAACTACATCGATAACTTCGTCGTCGTCATTATCCAGACTAACTTTTTTGAAGAATGAAAATGGGTTTGCTCTACGAGCTTCTTTGCGGCGCCAATCTTGAAGTTTGTTATTCAAAATAGTGTAGAACAGGGGATACCATTCTTCAGTACTTTTATCGGCATAAGATTTGTGTAAAGCAATAAATGCTTCTTGAACCAAATCCATCGCAATACCTTGTTGACCTTGGGTAGCACTCTCCATCATTACCAAAGCACGACCAGTAACATCTTGCATGAAAACTTTCAGGCGTTGCTCAGCCGTGCTGGCATGAGCACTAGATGTTTCCGATCGAGACTTTTTCGGTGCTAAATCCATGGAGATGGAAAATCCTGTCATTGGACATACCCACCTTATCTTCAATATATCTCTTATATAACGTTGAAAAGAGGTGGGAGGTTGACAACAATCGGTTATTTTTTACTAGTGTAATTGATTTTTTTCACAAATATGTGCGATGTAAAATAAATTAACGTTTTATTGGCGTTGGCGAACCATCTCAAAAAAACAAATAGATCCTGCAATTGCCACGTTTAATGACTCTTGTCCACCCGGTTGAGGAATAGTCACTGATTGTGCGTGATCTAACGCGTAATCGCTTGCACCTTGACCTTCATTTCCTAAAATCCACACACACGGTTTAGATAGGTCTTTTGAGTAAAGACTGGTTGAGCGATGAGAGCTAGTAACAAAAACCGGGATTTGAAATTTTGGAAGGATATCTGTCAGCTGGAAGTTTTCAAAACAATGTAAGCTAAAATGAGCGCCCATACCTGCTCTTAAAACTCGTGGTGACCAAAGTGATGCAGAGCCTTGTGTGCAAATGATTTGTTTAATATTTGCTGCTGCTGCTGAACGTAGAAGTGTACCTACGTTACCCGGATCTTGAATATTTTCTAGAATTAAGGTGTCTACATTGTAGTCGATAGTTGATGCAGTTTTAGGTAAATCAATAATCGCTAAACAAGGTAAGCTTGTACCTAATGTGCTCAAATCTCTATATAAAACTTCACTAATAACAAAGATATGGCCTTGATGTAGTTCTGTTATTTTCTTTAAATCTTCGTGTTCTAATGCTTGTTCTGTGGTAAATAAAGAAAAAATCTTTTTTTGCTGTTGTAACCACGCCAAACAAAGATGTGTGCCTTCAAGAACGGTTTGTTGGTGCTTTTTTCGGGCGTTACTGAGTTCGATTAATCCACGCAAATGTTTAATTTTTGCATTGTCTTTTGATTCTAAAAAAATAACCGCCATAAGAAAATATCCAACAAAAGGGCACCATCATACTATGATGCCCTAAGTAATTAAAATTATTAGTGGTAGCTTGTTACGCGTTCAACTTCATTTTTAGAACCGATAATTACAGGTACACGTTGGTGAAGTTCTGTAGGTTCAATCTCTAGAATGCGTACACGGCCAGTAGTTGATGCACCACCTGCTTGTTCAATGAGCATACTCATTGGGTTTGCTTCATACATTAAACGTAAACGACCTGCTTTTTTCGGATCTTTTAAGTCGTATGGGTAAAGGAAAATACCACTACGACATAAGATACGGTGAATATCGCCAACCATACATGCGACCCAGCGCATATTGAAATCTTTTTCACGAACAGATGTCTTGCCCGCGAGTAATTCATCAATATATTGTTTTACGGGTTGTTCCCAATGACGCTGGTTAGATGCGTTAATAGCGAATTCTTGAGTATCTGCTGCAACCTGTACATTCTCATTCGTCAGCAAGAATGTTTGAGTTTCTGGATCTAAAGTAAAGAATGCTACGCCATTTCCAACCGTTAAAGCCATCATAGTTGATGGGCCATAAAGTACATAACCAGCAGCAACTTGCTGTGTACCAGCTTGCATGAAATCGTTTGCTTGTGTTACGGCATTTTTTGCAGGCAAAATAGAGAAAATCGTGCCTACACACATATTGATATCGATATTGCTTGAGCCATCTAATGGATCAAATAAAACGAGGTATTTACCATTTTCTTGTGCAGGTGTGAACTCATCAAGCTCTTCAGAAGCGAGACCGCCTACATGCGGGTGTACTTTTAAAGCATCAATTAAGTAGTCATTCGAAATCACATCAAGTTTTTTCTGTGTTTCACCCTGAACATTTTCATTGCCAGCACTACCTAAAATACCAGCCAGAGCACCTTTTTGTAATGCTTGGTCGATTGTTTTACAGGTCGTGGCAATAGTATCGATGACTTGAGCCAACTCAGGTGTTAGATTCCCTTTTTGTTGTTGTAAAAATTGGGACAAAGTGAGGTTGGACATAAAAAAACGCTCCTGTGCTTCAAGCATCAAAATGAGTCAGATAAATACGTGGCATATTCTAGATGAGAATGTCACAAAATAAAAATTATCTTACTTTATTTGTGTTGGATTTATGCTTACAAGCCCCAATTAAAATGGTATGTTGATTGCATTACAAAGGATTGTATATTTTTAGGAGAATCGAAATGACAACAAAGAAGTTTGATGCGACCCCCACAGCAGGTGAACCAATCAATCTAGATGAAATTTCGAAAGAAAATGTTCAGGAAGCTTGGAAAGATTATGAGGCAAAACCTGAATATAAAGATTTTAATAAGCATGATTTGATTGAGTCCATGCAACATCCTGAAGAAGAAAAGAAATCTTCTTAAGTAATAAAAAAACGCTCATATTATTATGAGCGTTTTTTTATGCATATCCCTTATTTTAATAAAGGAGGGACTGCTTCGTAATTAATCTCAACGCGGCGATTTTCTTTCCACGCTGATTCATCATGTCCCGCATTAACAGGAGCTTCTTTACCATAACTTACAGCTTCAAGTTGCTGCGGGTTTACACCATTGGTAATTAAATAGCTTTGTACAGCTTTAGCACGACGCTCACCTAAAGCCATGTTGTATTCACGTGTACCACGTTCATCTGTATGGCCTGTTAATGCAACTTTTGAATTTGCATTTGCGATAAGGAACTGAGCGTGAGCTTGAAGTGTTTGGTAGTCTTCAGTAGATAAATCGCTGCTGTCATAATCAAAGTGAACAACCCGTTTAGCCAAAGCCGCTTTATTTGATTCAGTTACACCTTTAGATGAAGCGCCTGCCAAATTTTGAGCATTTAATGCAGCATCTTCACTTAAACCAGAAGTGTTTACCGTACTTGGATTTGTACCAGTTGTGGTAGTCGCTGCAGGTTTACGGCTAGCACAGCCTGTCATTACGAGTGCTACGCTAAGAAAGGGTAGAGCTAAATATTTGATTGATTTCATGATCATCTCCGTCAATGGAATTAAAAGTTATTTTGGTGCCCAGGCTGGTTCACGTACTTCACCTTGTTCGCTTGGTAAATTCATACGGAAACGTCCATCAGTAGACATAATAGACAACAAGCCACGGTTGCCTTCACGAGTTGCGTAGACCACCATTTGCCCATTTGGTGAGAAACTTGGTGATTCATCTAAACTAGTTGGGGTAAGAATATTGGTGATGCCAGTATTAATGTCTTGAATTGCAACTTTATAACTGCTGCCACTTGGGCGATGAACAAGTGCAATCTTTTTGCCATCTGCACTCAGAGTTCCACGTGCATTAAATGACCCTTTAAACGTTAGACGTTTTACTGAGCCATCAGCAAAGGTATAACGATAAATTTGGGCAGAGCCACCACGGTCAGAAGTGAAAATAAAGGATTTTCCATCTGGTGTGTAACGTGCTTCGGTATCAATTGCCGAGTCATTTGTCATGCGTTTGACTTGGCGAGTTGATAAATCCATTTGATAGATTTCAGGGTTGCCATTCATAGATGCTGTAAACAGCATTGATTGGCCATCTGGTGAGAAACTTGGTGCGCCGTTTAGACCTCTGAAACTAGTAAGAACTTCACGTGTTCCAGTTGATAAATCCTGTAAATAAATTGCTGGACGTTTAGTTTCAAAAGAAACATAAGCAATTTTTTTAGCATCTGGTGTCCATGCCGGAGAAAGAATTGGATCACGAGACGATAAAACAGTCTTTGGTTGTTCACCATCCGTATCTGCAATTTGTAGTGTATAACGCTCGGCAGGTGTTGCAGGGTTTCTTAGTACATATGCAATACGGCCGCTAAAGTCACCAGGAATGCCAGTAAGCGCTTGATAAATAGCATCACTTACCATATGACCAGCCTGACGTATGCGAGCAGCTGGTACATTTAAAAGTTCATTTAAAATGTATTGTTGCTTTTGTACATCATAAAGTTGGTAGTGAACTTCAAAACCTGTCGCTGTTTGTTTAATTTGACCAGTAACTACATATGGAATACCCGCGGCTTGCCAGTCAGAAGCTTGAATCTGATTAATTGCAGCATTGGCAGGTAAGTTTTTAGATGAGCTTGTAAAGCGCCCAGAACGGTTTAAGTCTGTTTCAACAATAGGATAGAACCCATTGTCGTTTGTAAATGGGACAATAGCAATTTTGGGTGCCTGATCTGGTGCTTTGGCAATTTCCAGATATAACTGGGCAAAAGCAGTGGTAGAAGCAATAGGGCTTAAGGCAGTGATCAGTGCTAAAGATAGCAGGTGTTTGCGGCTCGTATTCATAAGTTTAAAGTCATAGCAGGTATTTTTGTGACTGTTGATTTTGTAGCATAGTTACATGCCTTAAACTATTTAAAGCATGTAACTCTTTCAAAATTATTGCGCTCTAAATGTAGAGCTAACACTTCTTGCTTCACGTCTTGCATCTGGATCTGATGGCATAGGATATGGCGCTGCGGCTTGAATTGCAGCTTTAATACTTGCGTCTAAAGCATCGTCACCGCTTGAACGGGTGATCACAATAGAATTAACGCTTCCCGAATCGGAGAGGGTAAAACGAACACCAACTGTTTTACCACTACTGCCAGTTGGAACATCCCAAGAGCGTCGAATTTTTTGCTCAAAATCGCGTCTAGCTGAAGAAGCAACCTTTTTAGCTTCAGCTTTCTTTTGAGCTGCCTCTTCTTGTGCTTTTTGAGCAGATGCAGCTTTGGCTTCGGCCTCTGCTTCAGCTTTACGCTTAGCATCGTCAGCAGCTTTTTGCTTGGCTTTAGCATCAGCCTCAGCTTTGCGTTTAGCATCGTCAGCAGCCTTTTGCTGTTTGGCTTTCGTATCGGCCTCAGCTTTACGTTTAGCATCATCAGCTTTTTGCTGTTTAGCTTTTGCATCGGCCTCAGCTTTACGTTTAGCCTCGTCATTGGCTTTTTGTTGCTTAGCTTTTGCATCGGCCTCAGCTTTGCGTTTAGCTTCCTCAGCTTTTTGTTGCTTAGCTTTAGCATCTGCTTCAGCTTTACGTTTAGCATCGTCATTAGCTTTTTGCTGTTTAGCTTTAGCAGCAGCTTCAACTTTTCGTTTAGCGTCATCGGCAGCTTTACGGGCTTCACTTTGTTCATGCTTGGCTTTCGCATCGGCCTCAGCTTTTCGCTTAGCCTCTTGTTGTGCTTGAAGCTTAGCGTTTTCGGCCTTTTGAGCTTCACGTTTTAATTTTGCATCAGCCTCAGCTTTACGTTTAGCGTCTTCAGCAGCTTTACGAGCTTCACTTTGCTCTTGTTTAGCTTTGGCATCTGCTTGAGCTTTTGCCGTTTGTTCGGCCTTACGCTTTTGTTCAGCTTCTGATTTTGCTTTAGCTTCAGCCTGCTGTTTTTGTATTTCCTCTTTACGTTGCTGTTCCGCTGCTGCTTGTTTAGCTTTTGCAGCTTCTTCAGCTTTACGTTTTTGCTCAGCTAACTTAGCTTGTTGTGCCTGTTCAGCCTTTTGCTGTTGGGCGGCAAGTTGTTGAGCTGTTGGAGGAGGAGGCGTAGTCGGAAGATTTTGAGGAAGCGTTTCATCCACAATAGGGGCTAATACCTCTTTTGCTTCATTGGTAGCTGTAGTCTCTTGTTCAACTTCTTTTGCTAAAGGAGGAGGCAAATCTTCTGGCTTAACTAAAATAGTTGTTAGCTTTTTTGGCTGTTCAGGTGGTTTACTCAAGCCTAAAAAAAGCAAGCCAACAATGGCAATTGCATGAACTCCGAGTGTAAAGCTCAATGCAATCGCATTTTGTTTAAAGGGCGGCTTTTGATTTTTGTTCATAGCTTATTTTAAAGGCTCTGTCAGAAGGCCAACTTGAGTTAAACCTGCTTCTTGTAAACTCGCCATCAATGATACGACTTCTCCATAAGGACGAGACTTATCACCATTGACTAAAACTGTGAGTTGTTTGTTTTCTTGTTCAGCTTGTTTTTGAGCATCGCTTAAAACTTCTTCAAGTTTTTCACGAGATAATGGTTCATTATCTTTGTAATCTTCATACTGAAGATAAATATTGCCATCTTTGCCAATTGTTACCATGGCTGGCATATCTTTTGATTCAATTGGATGGTTATTTGCTTGAGGTAAATCAACCTTGATACCACTGGTAATCATAGGGGCAGTTACCATAAAAATAACCAAAAGCACGAGCATAACGTCAATATAAGGTACGACGTTCATATCACTTTTTAATGGTTTTTTTATGCGCTCAAAGCGCCCTGAACGCTGAATTGCCATTATGCATCTTCCTGTGATGAACCCACAGATTGACGTTGCAATAAAGCAATCATCTCTTCAGCAAATAAAGCGCGATCAGAATAAACACTTTCACTTTTAGCAGTGAAATGGTTAAAAGCTAATACAGCAGGAATTGCGGCAAACAAACCAATTGCAGTTGCAATAAGTGCTTCGGCAATACCCGGTGCAACAGTTGCTAGAGTTACCTGATCAACCGCAGCTAAACCGATAAAGGCATTCATAATACCCCAAACAGTACCGAATAGACCGATGTACGGTGCTACAGAACCGATACTTGCTAAAGTACCTAAGCCGTATTCTAAATGGCTCTGATCACGACTCAAACCTACACGCAAAATACGTTCAGTGCCTTCAATTGTTTGTGAAACAGGAGCCTGACGCTTTTTAAGTTTAAAAAATTCGCTCAACCCTTGATAAAAAATATCTTCAAGCCCAGAGCGCTTTGAGTTGAGTTGAGCATTGTTATAAAGCGTATTGAGTTCGGCACCAGACCAGAACATTTTTTGGAAATGTTCATCGTCTTGATGTGCTTTTTTATAACTCATATGTAACTTGGCAATCAGATACCAACTAAAGATCGATGCTAACAATAAAATTAGCATGACCAACTGAACGACTGGACTTGCTTGTAAAATAAGGTCAGAAATATGCAGGGTTGATTCAATGTTTGTTGCCATAGGTTACATATGCCGGTTGTTTTTTTAGTCTTGTTCCAATTCTTTACGAATAAGATCACGTATTTCTTCTGGAAGACGACGAGCTACAAGTTCTTTACTTAAACATGCCAACTCAACCTCGCCAGAAGCAAGCAAGATTTCACCACGATAAATATTTTGTTGCAACACAAATGACGCAGCTTTACATGAAACTACACGTGCTGTAACAGTAATTAAATCATCCATTAAAATAGGACGCATGTATTTTACGTCAATTTTGTGTACGACAAAGTTGTAGTCTTTTTGATGCCAGTAATGATCAACGCCAGAAGCACGGAGCCATTCAGTACGGGTACGTTCCATATAGCGAATATGGTTGGCATGGTAAACAATACCACCTGCGTCCGTATCTTCAATATAAACACGAATGTTGAATTCAAAATGATTCGCCATGAGAGTATTCCGTTTTAGTTCACTATAGAGCTTTATATTTAAAATATGGCTTTGAATAAAACATCAGCTCTATTCAACAGCCATACATCTGCTTTTAAATACGGGGCAGTTTAGCAGATTGCATACTAAGTCCTATGGCACAACCTTTCAATTGCGGTTGCTGTATTTCTAATCTAAAAACGCTACATCTTATGGCTAGCAAGCTTTTAAAGTTAAGAGGGCTTCCATGAAGTTTGAACTTGTTTTGATATATTCGGATAATCTAATACGAATCTTACATGTAGCTCGGTCCCAGTTTTTAAAGCCTTGTTATCTACAATAAAATAAGGACTATGATTTGGTGCCGCCTGAGTTAAGTCCTGATTTTCTGGAGTTGCGCCCAAGAAAACAAAAAATGAGGGCATTAACTTGCCATAATAGGCAAAATCTTCACTTGCGCTTGCATTGTGATCTAAAACATGGAGTTTTGAATCGCCAACAACTTTGGCTAGAGTTGGCTGAATAAACTGAGTGAGCGCTTTGTCGTTCATGGTTACTGGAGCGTAAGGAGCAATTTCAACTTTGGCGGTCACGTCATTGGCTTGAGCGTTATGCTCTATCAGGGTTGGTAAACTTTTTAAGATATTTGCCCGTATCTGCTCGTTGTTAGAGCGAATAGTCCCAATCATATTGACTTGTTCTGGAATCACATTGCCTGCTGTACCCCCTTGAATGTTACCGATGCTGACAACGCCCATGCCTTGGGTGAGATCAGTTCTTCGGCTAATAAGGCTCTGCAAATTATTAATCATTTGTGCCGATGCATAAATCGGATCTCTACCTAACCAAGGGGTTGAGCCATGTACCTGCTTGCCGTTGACCTGAATACGCAAGTGATCTGCACTATTTAAAATGGCACCATCTTTATAATAAAGGTGTCCACTTTGCATACCAGATATGACATGCATTCCAAAAATAGCCTCGGGTTTATAATCTCTAAATGCGCCATCTGCGATCATTTTTCTTGAGCCGATTTGATCACCCTGCGTAAAGTTGTCTATATCTGCTCCACCTTCTTCAGCGGGTTGAAAAACAAAGACAACGGTACCCGATATTTTATCTTTATTGGCAGCCAGAATTTTTGCTGCGCCTAATAACATTGCAGTGTGTGCGTCATGTCCACAAGCATGCATTACGTAAGTTTCTTTTCCTTGATAAATTGCTTTCTGTTTACTCGCAAAGGGAACACCACTTTTTTCTTCCATAGGTAGTGCATCCATATCGGCTCTAAGTGCAATAATAGGGCCAGGTTTATTCCCTTTTAAAATGCCAATAACACCTGTTTTCGCATAACCTGTTTTGACCTGAATGCCATAGGACTTTAATTCTTTTTGAACTAGTGCAGATGTTTTAAATTCCATATTGCCAAGTTCAGGATGCTCATGAATATGTTGTCTTAATTGAATAACCTGATTTTCATTTTGTTGTGCAGCATCTTTTACCCAATCTGCTAGGCTCAGCTGACTCATTAGAGCGAGTGGAAAAATCAAAGCGGCTTTTTTGTACATGTCCTTATCCTAAAAATATTATTGTTCATAAGATTTGCTATCTAGATTTCTTATAATGTAGTTTTTAGAAATATTAAAAAATCAATAAGGTATAAAGAAAGACTTAAAAGGTATAGAGTAGCTAATTTATTGATAAGACAATTATTATTTTAATTGGATAGAGAGATTAAATTAAAAAAGAAAGAGAAAATTCTCTTCCTTTGATTAGTTTTTAGGCTCAGGCGGTGTCATTCCAAACTGTAAATAAGATTGGTTGGTTGCAATCCGACCTCGTGCAGTACGCATGACATAACCTTGTTGAATTAAATAAGGTTCAATCACGTCTTCAAGTGTACCGCTGTCTTCAGCCATCGCTGCTGCAAGCGCTTCAACTCCAGCAGGACCGCCATCAAAACGCTCGAGTAGCATGCTCAAGTAACGTCGGTCTAGGGTATCTAGGCCAGCTTTATCAACATTGAGCATATCAAGCGCACGCTGTGCCATTTCATGGGTCACTTCGCCTGTGCCTTTCACTTGTGCATAGTCACGAACACGTCGTAATAAACGGTTAGCGATACGAGGTGTTCCACGTGATCGACGAGCTACTTCTTCTGCGCCTTCAACTGTAATGGGTACATCCATTAAGTTTGCAGAGCGTGACACAATATGAGTCAAGTCTTCTACAGAGTAGAACTCGAGACGTTGCACAATACCGAAGCGATCACGTAGTGGTGAGGTCAGTAAACCCGCACGTGTGGTGGCAGCGACAAGTGTAAAAGGCGGTAAATCGAGTTTAATTGAACGAGCAGCAGGGCCTTCACCAATCATGATGTCAAGTTGGTAATCTTCCATCGCTGGATACAGAATTTCTTCAATCACCGGTGAAAGACGATGAATTTCATCAATAAATAAAACATCGCCTTCTTCAAGGTTAGTCAGCATTGCTGCTAAATCTCCTGCACGTTCCAAGACAGGCCCCGAAGTAGATTTGAGGTTGCCACCCATTTCACGTGCAATAATATTAGCTAGTGTTGTTTTTCCTAAGCCAGGCGGACCAAAAATCAGTGTGTGGTCGAGTGCTTCACCACGACCACGAGCAGCGCCAATGAAAATTTCCATTTGCTCGCGTACGACTGGTTGTCCAATATAGTCGGCAAGAGAAGTTGGTCGAATAGCCCGGTCAAAATGATCTTCAGGTTTTTCTGTTCCACTGATTAAACGGTCTTGCATAAGTGTTTTACTTCATCATGGATTTAAGAGCAGCACGAATAATATCGGCTGATTCTGTGTAATCGGCTTTAACCGCAGCAACAGCTTTTTGTGCTTCAAGTGGCTTATAACCTAAAGATTGCAACGCAGCTTCTGCTTCTGCAACAGGAGAGTTTGCAGCAAATTGAATTTGAGGCATGGTCGCCACAGTTGAAGTGCCTTGAGCCAATGTTTTGAAACGATCACGGAGTTCAATCATTAAACGTTCAGCTGTTTTTTTGCCAACCCCTGGAACTTTGACCAGCGTATTTATATCATCATGTTCAATGGTGTGAACCAATAACTCAACGCTTAGAGTCGATAAAATACCCAATGCCATTTTCGGGCCGACACCATTTACTTTTAATAAGGTGCGGAAAATTGTTTTCTCTTGAGCATCGCTAAAACCGTAGAGTTGTTGAGCATCTTCACGAACAACTAAATGCGTCCATAACGTAACTTTCTGGCCTTTTTGTAATTGGCAAAATGTTGAAAGTGGCGTATCAATTTCATAACCCACACCGTTTACATTTAGTAAGACAGTAGGGGCTTCTAGGGCAAACACTTCGCCAATTAAACATCCGATCATAGCGTAATTTCACTTATTCATAACTGTAAATCTGGTCGTTCTAAAATGAATTGAAAACGACACTAGTTTTATTTCTTTCTATATCAAGCCAGCTTAAAACAAACCTATTTTATTGCCTTGTAGCTCTTGCGCCAAGCTATAAGCCTGATGATCTGAGAACTTACTGATAATATCGAGGACTTGCATGATATTGCTGTAGTGATTATTGCTAAAGTTAGCACCATATAGATTAAGGATAGACATTAAACGTTGTTCTTTAAAGCTTAAAGATTTATGCGGAGTTGTGAGTGGTACAAATGCATCCAAAATCGTTTGTAAACTTTGGTGCGCAATAATTTCTAAACCAGACTTCTGCGGGTGCTCAAAAATTTTATCACGTGCCAGATTTTTGGCAGTTTCAATACCAATTGCAATATCTGGCGAACAATATTGCAAAAGATTGCCTTTAAGCTGACCTGTAATGATTTCATAATGATGTTTAGCAAAGGCTGTAGTAACTTCATCTACAAGCCGTTTCATGACACGACCACGTAATGCCGAAATCTTTTGTTGCCATGTACTGTTTGGATGAGATAACTCTTCAGGCTGACCATAGTCGGCAATAAGATTTAGGAATATTGGTTCAACTTCTTGGTAACTCAGCATATTCAAGACAATGCCATCTTCTAAATCAATGAGGGCATAGCAAATGTCATCAGCAGCTTCTAGCAGGTAAGTGAGTGGATGACGGCAATAATGATATTCGCCGAGTTGAATCAATCCAAGTTGTTCTGCAATCTGTTTTAAAATTTCTTTTTCAGACTGATAACAACCAAACTTTGCTCTTTGATGGGAAGGGCGGTCACCCTGAGAAGCAATTGTTTTTGAAAGCCATGGATATTTTAGATAAGCACCTAAAGTTGCATAAGTTAAGCGCATACCGCCATCATTTGGATGATAGTCAATGCGACTTAATAGACGTAATCCTTGAGCATTACCTTCAAACTGACGAACATCAGCTTCTTCTTCGGGGCTTAGTTTTTTCAAAAAATCATCATGCGAGGCATCATCGAACCATTCGCGAATTGCATATTCACCCGCATGCCCGAAAGGGGGATTACCAATATCGTGGGCCAGACATGCTGCCTGAATAATTGCCCCAACATCGGCAGGTGAAATCCAGACGGGTAATTCGTCTTTTATTTTTTCTGCGGCAAGCATACCCATTGAGCGACCAATGCAGGAAACTTCAAGGGAGTGTGTTAAGCGGGTATGAATGCCATCATGCTGTGCTAGAGGATGAACTTGAGTCTTACGGTTTAACTGACGAAAACTTTGAGAAAATATAATGCGGTCATAATCTTTATGGAATGGGCTACGAGCCAGTTCTGTACTACTTTTTTTGCTACCTAAACGAACTGCAGACAGCAGCTCTAACCAACGCATTTGTTCCATTTATCATTATTCAAAACTATAAAACCTGATCATGCCAAAAAAAACTTAAAAGCACTAGCTTGGTGCGACATAGTTTGTCTTAGTTCGGGTTTTATTATGTTATTGAATAAACATGCAACAATTTATTTTTAGCAAGAATGACTAAAAAAATGATTTTGAACAAAAAACAAATCACTTCTTGCAGAATTAGGTTACAGAATACTGATTCTACATCTAGCTGATTTTAGCAAGACGCAGTAGAATATGCGCTCTCTCTAAAGTCACATTGCGGTAAGGTTCACAAGACCTGCCCGTGGAGCCAAAATCAACATGTTTATCGTGGCCGGTGCAGCAGCACATTCTTCTTTTAAGAAAGCTCAACTATTAACACGTTTATCGTCAATTAGTTCTGTTCAATCTTTTGACAGCCAATGGGTCTATTTGTTTGATCAAGCGCTCAACGAGCAGCAACATCAATCTGCTTTGCAATTATTGAATGACGGTGAGTCTTTTGAACTTCGTCAATCTGCAAGTGATGAGATTCAGATTTTAGTTACACCACGTGTGGGTACTATTTCACCTTGGTCTTCTAAAGCAACTGATATTTTCAAAAACTGTAATACACCAGTACACCGTTTAGAACGTGGTCTTTTATTTACGTTAAAAGGTGTTACTGAAATTACGAATGAAGTTAAACAAGTACTTCATGACCGTATGACAGAAACAGTTTTTGCTCAAATTGATGATGCAAAAGCATTATTTTCAGAAACAGCTCCAAAACCATTAAATTCAATTGATATCTTGGGTCAAGGCAAAGAAGCTTTGGTTAAAGCTAATAATGAGTTTGGTTTTGCGTTATCTGAACAAGAAATTGATTACTTAACTGAAGCATTCATTAAGCTTGGTCGTAATCCAAATGACATCGAGTTGATGATGTTTGCACAAGCAAACTCTGAGCACTGTCGTCATAAAATCTTTGGATCTGAATGGACAATTGATGGTGAAAAACAACCATTATCATTGTTTCAGATGATTAAAAACACTTATAAAGAATCTCCAACTGATGTGTTATCGGCATATAAAGATAATGCTTCAGTAATTGTGGGTTATGACACGATGCGTTTTTATCCGAAAGCGGATGAAAATGGTCACTTTGTTTATAAATATAAGAGCCAAGCTGCTCATATTTTAATGAAGGTTGAAACTCATAACCACCCAACAGCAATTTCTCCATTTGCTGGTGCTGCAACAGGTTCAGGCGGTGAAATCCGTGATGAAGGTGCAACTGGCCGTGGTGGTAAACCAAAAGCTGGTTTAACAGGTTTCACAGTTTCGAACTTAAATATTCCTGGTTTTGAACAGCCTTGGGAAGAAAACTACGGTAAACCTTCACGTATGGCTTCGCCATTACAAATCATGATTGAAGGTCCATTAGGTGGCGCGGCATTTAATAATGAATTCGGTCGTCCTGCGTTAAATGGTTATTTCCGTACTTTCGAACAGAATGTAAATGGTGAAGTGAAAGGCTTCCACAAGCCAATCATGATTGCTGGTGGTTACGGTAATATCCGTCCTGACCATGTAGAAAAAGATGCGATTCAACCAGGTGATTTACTCATTGTGTTGGGTGGTCCTGCAATGTTAATCGGTCTTGGTGGTGGTGCAGCATCTTCTGTAGATAGCGGTACAATGGGTGAAAGCCTTGATTTCGCTTCTGTACAACGTGAAAACCCAGAAATGGAGCGCCGTTGTCAAGAAGTAATCGATACTTGCTGGCGTTTAGAAGACTTCAACCCAATCGTTTCTGTACATGACGTTGGCGCGGGTGGTCTATCAAATGCTATGCCTGAACTTGTGAATGATCATGAGTTAGGTGCAGTTCTTAACCTTCGTAAAATTCCTTCATTAGAGCCGGGCATGAGCCCAATGGAAATCTGGTCAAATGAAGCTCAAGAGCGTTATGTTCTTGCAATTCGCCCAGAGTCTTTAGAACAGTTCGAATCAATCTGTGCTCGTGAACGTTGTCCATTTGCCGTGTTAGGTGAAGCAACTGAAGCTCGTCATTTAACTGTTGAAGATCCATTGTTCCAGAACAATGCAGTTGATATCCCAATGCAAGTAATGCTTGGCGGTACACCGCGTATGCAACGTTCTTATGAAACAATTGAACGCAAAGGTAACGAATTTGACGCTTCAAAAGTTGATTTGAAAGATGCGATTTTCCGTGTATTGAAAAATCCTACAGTTGCGTCTAAGTCATTCTTAATCACCATTGGTGACCGTTCAATTACAGGTATGGTTGCACGTGACCAAATGGTTGGTCGTTGGCAGATTCCTGTTGCGGATGCAGCAGTAACGACTACGAGCCTACAAGGGTTCACTGGTGAAGCAATGGCAATGGGTGAACGTCCACCAGTTGCATTGTTAAATCCAGCAGCATCTGCTCGCTTGGCAGTTGCTGAAGCAATTACCAATATTGCATGTGCAAACATTGAACAAATTAGCGATATCAAACTTTCTGCAAACTGGATGGCTGCTGCTGGTCAAAAAGGTGAAGACCAAGCATTGTTTGAAGGTGTGAAAGCGATTGGTATGGAAATGTGTCCTGCTTTAGGAATTGCGATTCCTGTAGGTAAAGACTCGCTTTCAATGCGTACCACTTGGAATGATAATGGTGAAGATAAAGCTGTAACATCTCCAATGACTGGTGTAATTACTGCATTTGCTCCAGTAGCTGATGTTCGTATGACTTTAACACCTGAACTTAAGAATTTAGAAGACTCAGTACTTGTCCGTATTGATTTATCTAAAGGACAATTCCGTTTAGGTGGTTCTATTCTTGCGCAAGTATATAAAGCAATTGGTTCAATCACTCCAGACGTTGATAGTTTTGATGATTTCAAAGCGTTCTTTGCTTTAATTCAAGATTGGAACAACCGTGGCTTGATTCAAGCTTACCATGACATCGGTGATGGTGGTTTACTTGCAACTGTTGCTGAAATGATGTTTGCTGCACGTTTAGGTGTTGCATTAGAAGACCAAACTCCAGCAAGTTTGTTTGCTGAAGAAATTGGTGCAGTTGTTCAAATCAAAGCAGCTGATTGGGAAGCTTTACAAGCAGAAGTTGCTGCTTCTAGCTTAAAAGATGCAATTGCTGTAGTTGGTCGTGTAAACAACACAGATCAATTATCTGTAAACGGTTTGACTTTAGAGCGTGCAGAATTGCAACAGGCTTGGTCTGAGGTATCTCATCAGATCCAACGTTTACGTGATAACGTAGAAACTGCTGACCAAGAATTTGCTTTAATTGCAGATAAATCACATCAAGGCTTAATTGCTAAACCAACATTTGACTTGAATGAACCTATTGAAGCACCGTTCATTAACACACGTCGCCCTAATATGGCGATCTTACGTGAGCAAGGTGTAAATGGTCATATTGAGATGGCGGCAGCCTTTGATAAGGTTGGTTTCAATACCGTTGACGTACACATGAGTGATTTACTTGCTGGTCGCGTTAGCCTAAGTGATTTTGAAGGTTTAGTGACTTGTGGTGGTTTCTCTTACGGTGACGTAATGGGTGCTGGTGGTGGCTGGGCAAAATCTGTATTGTTCAATGCGAAATTACGTGATCAGTTTGAACAATTCTTCCATCGTGAAGACACGTTTAGCTTAGGTATCTGTAATGGTTGCCAAATGTTGTCACAATTAGCGCCACTTATTCCAGGTGCTGAACACTGGCCACGTTTCCACCGCAATATGTCAGAAGTTTTTGAAGCTCGTAGTGTAAACGTTCGTGTTGAAAAATCTGTTTCCGTATTGCTTAATGGAATGGAAGGTTCGATTTTACCGATTGCTGTAGCACACGGTGAAGGTCGTGCAGTTGCGAGTGAAGCTGATATTGCAGGCTTGAATGCAGCGAATCAAGTTGCTTTGCGTTATGTTGACAGCCATGGTAACCCGACTCAACATTATCCATTGAACCCGAATGGTTCACCTGAAGCGATTACTGGTGTAACGTCTAAAGATGGTCGTGCAACGATCATGATGCCACACCCAGAGCGTACTTTCCGTGCAATTCAACACTCTTGGAGTCCAGAAGAATGGACTGAAGATGGTGCATGGTTACGTATGTTCCGTAATGCACGTAAGTTTATCGGGTAATATAAAAAGTGAAATAAGCCACCGTAAGGTGGCTTATTTGTATGTAGTACGATATTAATAAATAGCAGAGAAGAAAAATGAAATCAAAAATCCATTTCCATGAATTTGCATTACTAATGGCATTGCTCATGTCTATTGTTTCTTTTTCAATAGATGCAGTCCTACCTGCTTTGGGCGAAATCGGACGAGTTTTTGACTTAAAAAATAATAATCAGACACAGTGGGTCATTATTGGTATTTTTTCTGGTATGACGATTGGTCAATTGATTGCTGGCCCTCTATCCGATGCGATTGGCCGTAAACGCATTTTATTCACAGGAATTGTTATTTACTTTCTGGGAAGTTTATTGTGCTTTACCACACAAAGTTTTGAATGGTTTCTAGTTGGACGTTTCATTCAAGGGGTTGGCGTATCAGGTCCTTACGTGGCTTCTATTTCAATTGTTAGAGATAAATACAGTGGGGCTCAAATGGCCCGCATCATGTCTTTAATTATGATGGTGTTTATGGTTGCCCCAGCAATTGCACCAAGTTTGGGACAGCTCATTATCCATTTCTTTGGTTGGCGTGAGATCTTTGTTTTATATATGGCCTATGCCACAGTTGTCGGGGTATGGGTTGCTTTACGTTTGGAAGAGACGTTGCTTCCAGAAAATCGTTTACCTATGCGTCTACAAGCATTTCGGGAAGGTTTTAAAGAAGTTGTAAGTAATAAAACCACCATGAGCTATTTGCTATGTGCAGGTTTTTGCTTTGGTGGATTCATTGGTTACTTAGGTACTTCTCAGCAAATTTTTATGCAGCAGTTTGGGAAAACAGGGCAAGAGTTTAGTGCATATTTTGCTGTGCTTGCAGGTGTAATGGGAGTCGCTTCATTTACAAATTCTAAAATTGTTATGAAGTTTGGTATGCGTCCAATCTGTATTTACGGCTTTCTAGGTTTGTGCCTAATTTCTTTAGTTTTCTTAGGAATTCAACTTTTAGGTGTGGCTGTTTCATTCTGGATGTTTATGCTTTATGCCTGCATTTTATTTTTATTATTTGGAACTTTATTTGGAAATTTAAACGCAATTGCAATGGAACCGATGGGACATGTTGCTGGTATGGCATCGGCCATTATTGGTGCAGCTTCTTCTGTTTTGTCACTTATTCTTGCATCTATTATTGGGCAATTATATGACGGTACATTAATACCAATGACTGGCGGCTTCGTCATTTTATGTGGTTTAGCATTTATGGTGACAATATATGAGAACAGATATTTAAAGAAATCGAATGCTTAAAATTATAAAGATGCAGCTAGCACACTGAAATTTAAAATTTTGTTCAGAATAAGAGCTACATAAAAATGAGTGTAGCTCTTTTAAGCATTTTAGAAAAATTATAAGCCTATAGACATTCGGCTATTTAACACTTTATAGTTTGTTTAAAATTGGATCAATTTTTGCTTTCTCTGTAACAACGATAAAAATCGGAGATCAAAATGATGAAAAATAAGTATCACATAAGAACAATGTATACCAAAGATAAGGGCTGGCGCTTGTTT
This sequence comes from Acinetobacter sp. 22512, assembly GCF_052044755.1. Classification (NCBI taxonomy): domain Bacteria; kingdom Pseudomonadati; phylum Pseudomonadota; class Gammaproteobacteria; order Moraxellales; family Moraxellaceae; genus Acinetobacter; species Acinetobacter sp. 22512. The sequence continues at coordinate 138,496 of NZ_JBQENP010000004.1, forward strand.
GGCTTGGCGCTTGCCATTCAAATCCTCTTTATTGGAGCAAATTATTTGGTAATGATGAGCTGACTTTGATTTAGAAGCTTTTTTAACGGTATGATTTAAAGCAAGTTCACTAGTTTTGAGTCATTCTACTTATGTTAAAGCTGATTTATTACGTGCCAGATTCACATCTTGAGTCGACTAAACAAGCTATTTTTTCTGCTGGTGCGGGGGGTATCGGTAATTACGAACACTGCGCATGGCAAGTGAAAGGAATAGGGCAATTTAAACCAGTCAAAGGTGCAGATCCTTATATTGGAGAGCTGGGTGAACTTGAACAAGTGGATGAGTGGCGGGTTGAAACAATTGTAATTGAAGAAAATGCAAAGGCTGTAGCAAAAGCATTAAAGGCAAGCCATCCTTATGAAGAGCCTGCCTTTGAGTTTATTCAAATCATAGAAGTTGATTTTTAATTAAACTGCGAGAAATCTGGTTTACGTTTCTGCATAAACGCTTGTACAGCTTCTAGCATTTCTGGAGATTGAACGCGTTGCATAAAGATTTCAGCTTCATGGTCAATACATTCAATAATTTGATCTAAATCATGTTTCATCAATGCTTTGGTTTGTTTTAATGAGGCAAGTGGTAAAGCTGCTAAATGTTGAGCGGTTGCCTGAGCAGATGCATAAGCATCTTCAACAACTTCATTAACTAAGCTTGCTTGTACTGCGGTTTCTGCATTAAATTTTTTCGCAGTAAATAGAAGTTCAGCTGCTTTGTGATAACCCGCTTGTTTAACCAATAATTGGCTTGCACCGCCTTCTGGAGAAAGGCCAAGACTTACAAATGGAATTTGGAAAAGGGCGGTATTGTCAGCAAAAACTAAATCTGCATGTAATAAAATCGTAACACCAATACCAATAGCCACACCTTTTACTGCAATAATAAGCGGCTTCGATAATCTAGCAGCAGATTTAAGGAGTACAAACGGAGGAACTTGACCTGCTGGGCCTAGATTAGGATTTTGTACAAAACCCATAAAATCTTTCATGTCATTACCAGCGGTAAAATCTTGCTCTACACCACGTAGAACGATTACTCGTACATCTTTGTCTTGGTCAGCTTCATCAAGTGCTTTGGCAATCCATAAGTAAAGCTCGCCATACAGTGCATTTTTTGCTTCTGGGCGATTTATGGCTAAGGTGAGTACGCCACCTTCTAAATTTGCGTGTAAATGTTGATGAGGTTGTTGAATACAGCTAAGTGTCATCGTACTATCCTTGCTTTAAACCACGTTGTTAATTTTTAGGTTCTCATTATGGCGCATATTTTTTGTAATGCGGTTAACTGGTGAGTTCATAAAAAGTGAAAATCTAATTATGTATAAATTTGACTATCTCGTTTTTATAGGGCGTTTTCAACCATTTCATTTAGCTCATATGCAGACAATTGAAATTGCCTTACAACAAAGCCACTATGTCGTTTTGGCATTAGGTTCTGCTCAAATGGAACGTAATATTAAAAATCCGTTCTTAGCAGTAGAGCGCGAGCAAATGATCTTGTCAAATTTCTCGTTAGAAGAGCAAAAACGCATTCGTTTTGTCCATGTAGTAGATGTTTATAATGACGAAAAATGGGTAAAACAAGTTAAATCTTTAGTGAATGGCGTAATTGAACCGAACTCAAAAGTTGGTTTGATTGGACACTTTAAGGATGAGTCTTCATATTATTTACGACTATTTCCTGAGTGGATTATGGTTGAACTTGATAGTTTAAAAGACTCTATCTCGGCAACACCAATGCGTGAAGCTTATTATCGTGGTGAAATCCAGACCGAATTTTTCCCTGTAGGAACTATTCAATTTTTGGATGAATTTAAAAAAACACGCACTTATCAACAGTTGCAACAACGCTTTGAAGAAGATGATCGCTCTAATTTAGATGATTTTGAGTAAGTGCATATAAATTAAGCATCTGCCCAAAAGATGATTCGGTTGGAAAAAGGATCAGTGATACAGAGTTCAAGTGTCTCCCAATCTGTTTTTTCAACCTGAGGCTTAGAAAATTTATAATCTTTTTTGCTTAGTTCACTATGCAACTCATAAATATGTTCCCAATAAATACGGATCGCACTATGAGGACTCGCATCTCCAAAATGCTCGGATAAATGAATAACGCAATCATCTTTAGAAATTTGTAAATATAACGGAAAGTTGTCTTCAAATTGGTGTTGCCAATCAAGCTGAAAATCTAAGAACTCAAGATAAAATGATTGAGCTAACTCGACATCAAAAATTCTTAAAATAGGGGTGATCGAACCTGATTGCATCTTTTTTCCTTTTAACGTGTACCAAATTGTTGAGTCCAATAGCTCTTTTGTTTTACAGATTGATCAGAAGCACAAGCAATTGCGTAAGTTGTAAATTTAGGGTTCATTAGGTTACTACAATGTAATGGACTCGATAGCCATCTAGACATCACTTCATCTAATGTTTTCTGTCCACTCGCAACATTTTCACCATTGGCTTTACCGAGTGCATTATAAATTTTCAAACGTGATTTTAAATCTAGTCCCGTGGAGCCAACATGTCCGAGAAAGTTGTGTGTTGCCATATCTTCACTATGAGAAAGTGCACCTTTATATAAATTATTACTCCAACTTAGTGGTCTGGTTGCAGAGAAATGTTGTTGTCCACACTGGCGTGATTGCTGGCGAATCTGATTAATTATTTTAAGTACAGCTTGTTGATGGGCAGGGTTTTGTAAATCTTGGCAACTTATTTTTATAGGTGGAGTTTCAACTTGTGATGTAGATGATGTACTTGAGGGCGGCATACTGGATGAACTAACGGAGCAAGCAGAGATAACAAGACCACTAGACAGTAAATTACAAACTTTGAGCAGACTCATGTAAATACCTTAGCGTGAATTATTCTAATGTCTTTATCATACGCCAAAGTAAAGGAGTAAGTAATTTGTTCATATACAAAAAACGAGCATTATGCCCGCTTTTTGTTTCTTAAGTTTATTAAGCTGTTAGTAGAGCTTTTAAGTCTTCTAGAACTTGCTCTGCATGCCCAGCTGCTTTAACTTTGCGATAGCTTTTAACTAAAGTTTTATTATGGAAAATAAAAGTAGAACGTTCAATACCCATTACTTTCTTTCCATACATATTCTTTTCTTTAATCACATCAAAGTGATGACAAAGAATTTCTTCTTTATCACTGATCAGATCAATAGTAAGTGCTTGCTTCTCTGTAAAATTTTGATGGGCTTTTACCGAGTCACGTGAAATACCGAAAATACGGGCACCTAAAGCATCAAACTGATCTTTCAAACAAGAAAAACCCACTGCTTGTGTTGTACACCCTGGTGTTGAATCTTTAGGATAGAAGTAAATGATTAGCCATTCATTTTCGACTTCGGTCAAGTTCACTTCGCCGTGTGTAGTAGGGAACACCTGATTTGGCAGTTGAATATTCTCAGACATTTCTTATCCTTTAAAAGTTAAATTTGATCTAATTCAAGTGGTAAAAAAGCGTATTCCTCATGATAAACAATATTGAGTTTTCTTACAGGAATTGCTTTGTTAAAAATTGGCCCATCAATCACGGTCGTATGAAATTCACCGCCCTCACCACATGGATCAATGCCACGGTTCTCAAGCTCTTGGATGTATTCTAAAGTTAAGGTTTTACCTAAATCTTCTATATTCATCCCGAGTTTAAGGTTTACGGTCACCACTACACTCTGGAATCCAAGTTGAATAAATTCCTCAACAACTTCACGGTGCGGACGTAGCCAAAGAGGCATTGCTAATTGAAGACCTACTTGTTGCGTTACTCGATCATGCCAACAGCCGTGTTCAGGCATATCAAGGTCACCTGTAACCAGTACCTCGGCTCCTTGTTGCTTTGCTTGATTGAGTAATTCAATAAACTTTACTTCATAGTCATTCCAACTTGATGAAGCCATAAACACGGGCAAGCCGATTGCTTTAGCTTGCGCTTGAATAATATCAAGAGGCATAGCATGTGAGCGAGAACGTTGGCCTTGTTCTTCTAGCATTACGATCAACCCAATAACTTCGCCTGTCTGCATTGCATGGTAGAGTGCTAGAGAACTATCTTTGCCTCCACTAAACGAGACAATAGACCTTTTATGGTTAGCATTAGTTTTCCATTGTTCTTGCATAGCTTACATCAAATGAATTGGTCAAAAGTGCTGTCATTTTAACAGAGCTATAAAAAAGCCTGCAAAAATGCAGGCTTAATTTGAAACATTAAAATCTTATTTTTTAGGAGCTTGTTGTTGAGCTGCCTTCATTGCATCTTCAGTTAACTTTTCAAGCTTAGTTGTTAACTGAGGACCAAAACATGCTTTAAGATCACGGTTTTGTTGTTGTACAAATCCTAGAGAACTTGGGCTTTTCTTCGCATTGATTGCGCTTTGGATTTCCCATTTTTGTGCTTCAGTCACTTTACCTTGTGCTTCAACTTGGCAGCTACAGAATTTGCTAACTTCAGATGAACTTAACTTGCCGCCTTTAGCAGTTTGTTCTTTACAAACGTTAACTAATGCACCTTTAACGTTAGTGCTTTTATATGCCGCTTGAACTGGGTTTTCAGCTGCTTGAGCTGAACCCGCCATAAGTGCAGCTGCTGAGAATAAAGATGAAAGAATAAGATTTGATTTTAACAACTTCATAAATTTTACCTACTTATTACGGTATATAGCGTGTTGGATCGGTAACACCGGCATCGATAAAGCCTTCTTTACGCAAACGGCAACTGTCACATTTACCACACGCACGTCCTTGAGCATCTGCTTGGTAGCAAGATACCGTTTGACTATAGTCTACGCCATGTTCAATCCCTAAACGTATGATATTCGCTTTGGATAAATGTAACAGGGGTGTTTCAAATTTAAGTGGTTTTCCTTCTACGCCAGCTTTAGTTGCTAAACGGGCCATATTCGCAAAAGCATCAATAAATTCAGGGCGACAATCAGGATATCCTGAATAATCAACAGCATTGATACCAATAACAATAGCTTCAGCATTAAATACTTCAGCTGCTGCTAGAGCATATGAGAGGAAAATAGTGTTACGCGCTGGTACATAAGTTACAGGAATACCTTCTTGTAACTGTTCTGGTACTGCAATGTTGTGATCTGTAAGTGCTGATCCACCTAAATTTGCTAGATCAATATTAATTACACGATGTTCAACACCTGAACGCTGAGCTAATACTTTTGCAGCATCAAGTTCAGTGGTTGAGCGTTGACCATACATAAAACTAATAGCAATACATTCATAGCGCGCTTGTGCCCAAGCTAGGCAAGTGGTTGAGTCTAAGCCGCCTGAAAGTAAAACAATGGCACGAGAGCGCATATTTTTCTCCATATTCGGAATGATTTATTTTATTGAGTGATTAACGACCTGATTCATCGTTCCAAAGCAGTTTATGTAACTGAAGCTGGAAACGAACAGGTAATTTATCATCAAGTATCCACTGTGCCAGATCACGTGCTAGACGTGGCAGGCCTACAGCACCTTTTTCAACCGCAAAGGCAGGGGAGAACCAAACGGTACTGACTTTAGTTTGCAGTTGATATTTTTCAACTTGTTGCTTTGACCATTCATAGTCTTCACGATTACAAATCACAAATTTGATTTGGTCACGTGGTGTTAAATGGTCAAGATTACTGGTGAGATTGCGATGTTCTTCACCAGAAGTTGGAGTCTTTAAATCTAGGACTTTTGAAACACGAGGATCCACTCTTGATACATCAAGAGCGCCACTGGTTTCTAAAGAGACGTCAAAACCTGCCTCACATAAACGTTGTAATAAAATCAAACAGTTTGGCTGAGCAAGAGGTTCACCACCTGTTACACAAATATAAGGTGTTTGAAATTGTGTAGCTGTTTCAATGATATGTTCAAGTGAAAAACGTTCGCCACCTTCAAAGGAATAGGTGGTATCGCAATAGCTACAACGTAATGGACAGCCTGTTAGACGAATAAATACAGTCGGTAGGCCAGAGGCATTTGCTTCACCCTGCAACGAGTAAAAAATCTCGGTAATGCGTAAACCGGACGCAGGGTCTGAGACAGGAATTGCAGAGGAACGTAAGGAAGCCATTCTAGAAATACCACACTATATAAAAAATAAAATCTCTACGATCAGTTTGATCGTAGAGATGAGGAGCGATTAAAGCTCCGCAACAGAGTTATAACAAATTAGTCAGCGCGTAACAAATCGTTCAAGCTTGTTTTTGAACGTGTTTGCGCATCAACTTTTTTCACGATAATTGCAGCATATAAGCTGTAAGTACCACATTTAGATGGCAAGCTGCCTGAAACTACAACTGAACCTGCTGGTACACGACCATAATGGATTTCGCCAGTTTCACGGTCATAAATTTTAGTTGATTGACCGATGAAAACGCCCATTGAAATGACTGAGCCTTCTTCAACGATAACGCCTTCAACGATTTCTGAACGCGCACCGATAAAGCAGTTGTCTTCAATAATAGTTGGGTTAGCTTGTAATGGTTCTAAAACACCACCAATACCTACACCACCAGATAAGTGAACATTTTTACCGATTTGAGCACATGAACCTACAGTTGCCCATGTATCAACCATTGTGCCTTCATCTACATAAGCGCCAATGTTGACATAAGATGGCATTAACACCACGTTTTTAGCTTGGAAGCTACCACGACGTGCTACAGCAGGAGGAACAACACGAACACCTGCAGCTTTAAATTGCTCTTCAGTCCAACCAGAGAATTTAGTTTCAACTTTGTCATAGAAACGAAGATCACATGACTCGATTGGTTTATTGTCATTCAGTTTAAATGATAATAAAACAGCTTTTTTTAACCATTGATGAACAACCCATTCACCATTGATTTTTTCAGCAACTCGAAGTGTACCGTTATCTAAACCAGCAATTGCTTCTTCAACAGCTTGGCGAATTTCGCTTGAACAATCTGCTGCAGTAAAATTTGCGCGGTCTTCAAATGCTTGCTCAATGATTGTAGAAAGCTGAGACATGATCTTCCTTCCATAAAAAATTTTAAAGATTTTACACTAATTTGTGACAAGAATCTTTCAAAAACGTGTTACGTTTAATTGATGATATAAATGAGATAAACCAAAATAAGCTTATTAGATAATCAAGTGTTTTTTACACAAAAATGATTTGAAAATAAAAATTTAACTCAATTTGTATCAAAAAATAACAGAAATCTAGCATTTTTTGTATAAAAAAGAATCTAAGCTGTCATTATTATGATTTCAGTCACAAGATGAATAAATTAAAAACAGAGCCTTTTTGAGGAGAAAACTATGAAAGCATTACGTGTATTAGTCACTACAACAGCTTTATTCGCTGCTGGCGCTGCTATGGCAGATGAAGCCGTTGTTCATGACAGCTACGCATTTGACAAAAACCAATTAATTCCTGTGGGGGCACGTGCTGAGGTAGGTACAACTGGTTACGGTGGTGCTTTGTTATGGCAAGCAAACCCATATGTAGGTTTGGCTCTTGGTTATAATGGTGGTGACATTTCATGGACAGATGATGTTTCTGTAAATGGTACTAAATATGACCTAGATATGGATAACAATAATATCTACTTAAATGCTGAGATTCGTCCATGGGGTGCAAGTGCTAACCGTTGGGCTCAAGGTTTATATGTAGCTGCGGGTGCTGCTTATTTAGATAACGATTACGATCTAACTAAACGTTCGCAAGACGGTACTATTAAAGTAAATGGTAATAATTATAACTTTAATGGTTCAGTGGATGGTAAATTAAGTTATAAAAATGATATCGCTCCATATTTAGGTTTTGGTTTTGCACCTAAAATCAATAAAAACTGGGGTGTATTTGGTGAGGTAGGTGCTTACTATACTGGTAACCCAAGTGTAAATCTTAAATCAAATGGTACATTTGTTAATGTTAATGGTGCTGACTTTGATAAAGACTTACGTGCTGAAGAAAACGAAATCCGTAATGATGATAAATACCAATGGTTACCAGTTGGTAAAGTTGGTGTGAACTTCTACTGGTAAGATCGCAAAAGAAAAAACGAGCTACGGCTCGTTTTTTTTGTACTTAATAAAATAAATAAAAGAGCTAAAAAGCTCTTTTATTTATTTTTAATTTTTATTCGTCTGGGTAAGCAATTTTCTTAAGCGCTTTAATATCCGCATCAGGTGAGCATAAAGAAATAAATTCGTAACCATAACCGCGTAATAAGTGGCCTTTGCGAACCGCAATCCATGTAGTATTAACACCAAAAATATCAGTTTTGGTTTGCTTTAAACGATAATCACGTTCTGTATCATAAGCCACGTCATTGACAATCCCGACACCCATGCCAAGTTCCACATAAGTTTTGATAACATCGGCATCAAGAGCTGACATTACGATATCTGCATCTAGGTGAGCTTCTTCAAAGGCTTTATCAATTTTAGATCGGCCTGTAAAACCACCATGATAAGTAATGAGTGGATATTCTGCTAAAAGTTCTAGAGTGATCTTATCCGCCTGCACCAGAGGATGATTTTGCGGGGTAATAATACTGTGCTGCCATTGATAGTAAGGAATACTAGCCAGATTTTCTTCAGTTGTTAAAGACTCAGTTGCAATTCCAATATCCGCTTCGCCTTGTAAAAGCATTTCTGAAATTTCGACAGGGCTAGCTTGTTGTAAAATCAAATGAACTTTTGGAAATAATTTCTTAAATTGATTAACGATTGGAGGCAATACATAACGCGCTTGTGTATGCGTTGTTGCGATCGTTAATGTTCCTTCATCAACCTTATTAAAATCTTCAGCAAGCCGTTTAATATTTTCAGCATCCACTAACATGCGTTCAACAATGCTAAGAAGTGACTGTCCTGGTTCAGTTAAACCTAAAAGGCGTTTACCTTTACGAACGAAAAGTTGAACACCTAATTCATCTTCTAAATCTTTGATGTGTTTACTTACACCCGATTGAGATGTGTAGAGTGCAGCCGATGCTTCCGTCAAGTTAAAGTTTTGGCGTACTGTTTCTCGGATAATTCTTAATTGTTGAAAGTTCATTTACACTTTTCCTCAAAAGAGGTGAGGAGCGTCTAAAGATCCGCAAGATATTTCCTCACCAAATATATTTCTTAAGCAACTTGGTCTGCAAATAAGTGCAATTGAGATGCGCTCACCCAAACAGTTTGATTAGGTTTAAATGCATGTAATTTTGCAGCTTCACTGCTCAGAGCAATTTCAATTAAACGTCCATTACGGTCTTGTAATTCGGCCACTACTTTTCCAGCAATCCAGATTTCACGTACAAAAGTCGCTTCAATGGTATTCGCTTGCGGTTGCGAGTGAATATGTAACTCATCTGGACGGGCAAAAGCAATCACTTTTCCTTGAGGTGCCTCAACTGCTGTTGGTAATTGAATACGGTCATTACCGATACGGATAATACCTTCCGTATGTTCACCTTCAAATCGATTTGCCTGACCCAAGAAATCAAACACAAATGGCGTTGCAGGTTTTTCATAAACTTCACGAGGTGAACCGATTTGCTCAACATTACCTTTATTCATGACAATAATCTGGTCTGCAACCTCAAGTGCTTCTTCTTGATCGTGAGTCACGAAAATTGAAGTGATATGCAATTCATCATGTAAGTTGCGTAACCAGCGACGTAATTCTTTGCGTACTTTGGCATCTAGAGCGCCAAATGGTTCATCGAGTAATAACACGCGAGGTTCTACTGCCAAAGCACGGGCTAAAGCAATACGCTGACGTTGTCCGCCAGAAAGCTGAGCAGGGTAGCGGTCTGCTAAAAAGCCTAGTTGAACTAGATCAAGTAAACGAGTGACACGTTTTTTAATTTCAGCTTCCGAAGGACGGGTTGCACGAGGTCGAACACGTAAACCAAAGGCAATATTGTCAAATACAGTCATGTGACGGAATAAAGCATAGTGCTGAAATACAAAGCCGACCTGACGCTCACGCACATGTACATTAGTCGCATCTTCACCTTCAAGTAAAACCTGACCGCCATCGGCTGACTCTAGACCTGCAATGATACGAAGCAGAGTCGTCTTACCACAACCAGATGGTCCAAGTAGCGCAACCAGTTCACCCTCTGGAAAGTCTAGGGAAATATTTTTAAGCGCATGGAATGCACCAAAGTGTTTTTCAATATTTTTAACTTGAATACTCATGATTTCATTCCTTACGAATCAGTTGAATGCGGTTCTGGTTTATCTTGATGTAGCTCTAACCAAGTTTTTAAAATCAGTGTTAAAAGAGCTAAGAAGGCAAGCAGTGAGGACACGGCAAAGGCTGCGCTAAAGGTGTACTCGTTATATAAAATTTCAACATGCAGTGGCAGGGTATTGGTTTCACCACGGATATGACCAGAAACCACTGATACTGCGCCAAACTCACCCATTGCACGGGCATTACACAAAATCACGCCGTAAATCAGACCCCATTTAATGTTAGGGAGGGTGACCTTCCAAAAAGTTTGCCAACCTGAAGCACCGAGTACAATTGCTGCTTCTTCTTCCTCTGTTCCCTGAGCTTCCATGAGTGGAATTAACTCACGCGCCACAAAAGGAACTGTAATAAAAATGGTTGCTAAAACAATTCCAGGTACGGCATATAAAATCTTGATGTCATGATCCATTAACCAGCCGCCGAACCAACCTTGCGCACCAAAAATTAGAACAATCATTAAACCTGCAATAACAGGTGAAACCGAAAAAGGCATATCAATGATAGTGGTTAAAATTGCCTTGCCTTTAAACTGGAACTTAGAGACAGCCCAAGCTGCAGCAACACCAAATATCACATTAATTGGAACTGCAATTGCTGCGGTGAGTAATGTTAATTTCACTGCTGATAAGGTATCTGGATCAATCAAAGCCTGAACATAGACTTCAAGTCCCTGTTTAAATGCTTCTACGAAAACTAAAATGAGTGGCAGCATGAGGCAACTGAGGAAAAAAATCAGTGCAATTGTAATAAGGGTATAACGTACCCAAGTTGGCTCACGTGTCGCATCACGAGACTGTAACTTCAAAGCAAGTGCGTTGCTGTCGGTATGTAAATTCATGTGATGTTTCTCCCTGTACGACGGTTTGCCCATGCTTGAAGTAAGTTAATGACAAATAGAATGATAAAAGAGAGAACTAACATGACCGCTGCAATGGTCGTTGCACCTGCATAATCATATTCTTCAAGACGAGAAATGATCATCAGCGGTGCAATTTCTGTTTTAAATGGCTGGTTACCTGCAATAAAAATAACAGAACCATACTCACCCACGCCGCGAGCAAACGCTAAAGCAAAGCCTGTAAATAGAGCAGGTAGTAAGATGGGTAAAATAATTTTAGTAATGGTCTGCCAACGATTTGCACCAAGTGCTGAAGCTGCTTCCTCAAGTTCGGTTTCAATATCGCTGAGTACTGGTTGAACGGTCCGAACAATAAAAGGAATACCAATAAATACCAATGCCAGCGTAATCCCGATAGGCGTATAGGCAACCTGAATACCAAGTGGTTCCAGATATTGACCTAACCAACCAGTAGGTGCATAGAGTGAAGTCAGTGCAATACCAGCAACTGCGGTTGGAAGAGCAAAAGGTAAATCGACCAATGCATCAATTAGACGCTTTCCTGGAAAGTTATAGCGGACAAGACACCAAGCCAAAAGCAGACCAAACACAACATTAATAAATGCTGCGATTAAAGCTGAACTAAAGCTGAGTTGAAGCGATTTCAAAATACGCTCAGACGTTAAAATTTCCCATAATCCGTCCCATCCGATTCCAAATGATTTGATAAAGACTGCGGCTAATGGAATAAGCACAATAAAAGAAACGTAGGCGAGGGTGAAGCCCAAAGATAGACCAAACCCAGGCAGCACTCGGGATCGCTGCGACATGATATTTCCTCAAAGAGAAAAGCCTGCTGAAACCAGTAAGCGAATAAAAAAAGATAAACAGTGCGGTATAAAGATTGGTATTAAGCAAATTTCAGAGAGAAATGTGCTTTTACCGGGTCGATAGATGAGTGACTACACATCGAATCTTCTGGGATCAAATAGTTCAGCAAATCCGGGAATGGCCCAAAACCTGAGGCAACATTAATATGGCCCACTTCACCAAGATTAACGGGATTTAACTTCCATGATTTTGCAAGTTGTAACGCATCAAAAAAGCCGAGCCATGGATCATTTTCACTAATGAGTAGCGTTGCAGGCACATCAATTTTTAATTGATGAAAATAATCTTTGTAGTCGGTCAAGCTATGGCGAGCAAACCCTGCTTCCCCAAAGCGTGCCGGATTCGCTGGAGCGACTAAAATTAGTTTCTTAACTTGGCTTCTTAATTCTGGATGCTCAGCCAAAGCAGCTACACTCGTTAAGCATCCAAAACTATGTGCAACAATTTGAACAGGAGCTTGAGCTGCTTGAACTGTTTTAACGAATTGCTCAACCCATTCGCTTAATACAGGTCTATCCCAGTTTTTTTGCTCAACACGAGAACTAGACACGAGTTGACGCTGCAACCAAGATTGCCAATGCTGATGTTCACTGCCACCTACACCCGGAACAATTACAGTGTGAATCATGTCTGTTCTCCTTACCTTTAGTGCAAAGAATTACTTCTCTGCACTATTGATTTTCACGATTTGATCGAAAACACCACCATTATCGAAGTGTTGTTTTTGTACTTTTGTCCAACCACCAAACTCTTTGTCGATTGTTACAAGCTTCAATGGCTTAAATACATTGCTGTATTTTTTAAGAACAGCTGCGTTACGCGGACGGTAGAAGTTACGTGCTGCAATTTCTTGACCAGCAGGTGAGTACAAATAGTTGAGATAACCTTTAGCAATCGTTAAGTTGCCTTTTTTAGCTGCATTCTTCTCCACAATTGCAACTGGAGGCTCAGCTAATATCGAAAGAGACGGAGTAATAATTTCAAATTTGCCCGGCTGTTCACGAATAGCTAAATGAGCTTCATTCTCCCAAGCCAGTAATACATCACCAATGCCACGCTCAGCGAAAGTAGTCGTCGCACCGCGAGCACCAGAGTCTAGAACTTTAGTATGTTTATAAATTTGGCGAACGTATTCTTGTGCTTTCGCATCATTGCCGCCTGGTTGATGTTTTGCCCAAGCCCAGGCTGCAAGATAGTTCCAACGAGCACCACCAGAGGTTTTCGGGTTTGGTGTAATGATTTCTACACCTGGTTTGATTAAATCAGCCCAGTCTTTAATTTGCTTTGGGTTGCCTTTACGCACCAAAAATACAATGGTTGATGTATATGGCGTTGAGTTTTGTGGCAGTTTTTTCTGCCAGTTAGTTGGAAGTAATTTTGCTTTTTCAGCAATTTCATCAATATCTGCTGCAAGTGCTAATGTCACCACATCTGCATTTAAGCCATCGATAACCGCACGAGCCTGTTTACCAGAGCCGCCGTGTGATTGCTTAAACTCAATATCTTGACCAGTACGTTGTTTCCAGTAAGTACCGAACTGTTTGTTGAAATCTGTATATAGCTCACGAGTAGGATCGTAAGAAACGTTTAAAAATTCTTGGGCTGCAAATGACGAAACAGAAAGAAGTGCAGCGATAACCCCGACTTTTAATTGAGAAAAACGCATGAGATAAGTCCTCAAAAAATATGAAATGTTCAAAACATGAACGCAGAATAGCGCTAGTCTTTATTCTAAAAAAATAATAAAAAACGAATTTAATATGAAAAAAATAGAAATAATAAAAAGAGATAAACTATTCTTAAATCTTGATATATAACAAGTTTCAAAAGCAGATACGAAATCGGTATAATTTTTTAAAATCAATCATTTATTATTTAAATGAAAGGTGTTGTATTGTTGTGCGGCTTTTAGCAAAGGATGGAGCAAACATGTGGTGTTTTAAAAATGGGCAACCCGTTGAGACTATTCCTTTATTAGATAGAGCCTTTCATTATGGAGATGGATGCTTTACCACAATTCGTGTCTTTCAAAATCAGATTGAGCTTAAAGAAAGGCACTGGCAACGTCTAAAACTTGCATGTCAAAAACTGTCTTTAACTGTAAATTTTGAATTAATCGAACTGAGTTTACAGCAGCTGCAAAAGCAGAACCTTGTACTCAACGGCACTTTAAAAATTGTGATTAGTCGTGGGGAAGGCGACCGCGGTTATAGTTTGCCGAAACATGAAGCTGATATTTATATCTGGTTTTATCCAAAAGCTTTAGAGCCGTTTGTGCCTGACTCTATCCAGTGCGGTGTTTTAAATCAGGCCCTAGGTTTAACCATGCCGAGCTTGGTCGGGCTTAAATCTTTAAACCGTCTTGAACAAGTATTGCTAAAAAAAGAAGCAGATCAACTCGGGTGGGCTGAAGCATTAGTTACTGATGTACAAGGTTATATTGTTGAAGGGGTCAGTAGTAATTGTTTTATTCGTTTAAATGATAGATGGATTACTCCTGAACTTCGCTATAATGGCGTCCATGGTGTAATGCGGGCAGAAATTCTGGCGCGTATGCAGCACCATGGTATTGCCTGTGAAGTACGTGTGATTGAATTAGATGAAGTATCTGAAATACAAAGTCTATTCTTTTGTAATGCTTTAAACCCTATGCGAGTGGTCACTCATTTAGGCGAAAAAACGCTAGATACACAGGCATGCATAGATTTATTTCATATCCTTAACTTAAATCAGATTCATTAATATGCCGAAGCCACCTGTGAATGCGAAAGCAAAAAACGCCAAGAAAAATAACAAAAAACAAGCTCCAAAATTTTCTAAGCGATTGGTTCTAATTGGCCTTTTTATTGTTTTAATCTTTACGTTTGCCATTTTATGGTCAAGTTTGTTTAAGGCTTATCCTATCGAAGGCAAAAAACAGATGTTATCTATTACATCTGGGGAAACTTATTCTGGTTTTATTGATCGTTTAGCAAAAGAAGACAAAATTAGCTTTCCTATCGTATTAAAGCTTTATCAAAAGTTTATGATTCATGACAGCATGAAAGCTGGTGTGTATGAAATTGAACAAGGGATGAGTGTAAGACAAGTGTTAGAGATGTTATCTGATGCTGATAATGCTCAGATGAATCGTGTTTTGGTGATTGAAGGTACAACTTTTAAGCAGCTTATTACTGCACTCAAAAATGATAAAAATGTAAAAAATACAATATTGGATTTACCTAATGATCAGCTTATGAAAGCGCTTGGGATTCCTTACGATCATCCAGAAGGCTTATTCGCGCCGAATACTTATTTCTTTGCCAAAGGCGAGACTGACAAGAAAATTCTTACCGATTTATATCATCGTCAAATAAAAGCTCTAGATACAGCTTGGGCAAATCGCGCGCCGAATTTACCTTATAAAGATAAATACGAAGCATTAATTATGGCTTCTATTGTTGAGAAAGAAACGAGTTTAGACAGTGAACTTACACAAGTTTCTGGAGTTTTTGTCCGCCGTTTAAAACTCGGTATGCGTTTACAAACGGATCCAACTGTTATTTACGGAATGGGTAATAATTATAAAGGCAACATTACCCGAGAAGACCTCCGTACTCCAACACCATATAATACTTATACCATTAATGGTTTGCCTCCAACTCCAATTGCTTTGCCAAGCCAAAAAGCAATTGAAGCAGCATTACATCCAGATGATTCAAATAACATCTATTTCGTAGCGACTGGTAATGGTGGACATAAATTTACGGCAGACTTGCAAGCACATAATCAAGCTGTGCAAGAATATTTATCCGTGTTGAGATTGAAGAAATAAGGAAAAGAGATGTTTATCAGCTTTGAAGGCACGGAAGGGGTAGGTAAAACTACACTCATTCGAAAAATTCATCAGCATTTTGAAGAGCAAGGCAAACAAGTTATTTTAACTCGAGAGCCGGGGGGCACACCGTTAGCTGAGCAAATTCGTTCGATGCTTTTGGCGGTGAATCATGATGAAAATATGAGTCATGATACCGAGTTATTACTCATTTATGCAGCACGTGCTCAACACTTACAACAAGTTATTTTGCCTGCTTTAGAAGCTAACAAAATTGTATTAAGTGATCGCTTTACCGATGCGAGTTTTGCTTATCAATGTTCTGGCCGTGGTTTAAGCCAAGATAAATTACAACTTTTAAATCAGAACTTCGTTTCACGCATGCCGGAGGTGACTTTCTGGTTAGATGCACCGATTGAACTTGGTATGAACCGTGCACGTGAACGTGGAGCTTTAGACCGTTTTGAACAAGAAAAGTTAAGCTTCTTTACTAAGGTTCGTGAAGGTTATGAAACCTTATGGAAAGCTGAGCCTGAGCGTATTAAACGTTTAGATGCTACACAAAGTCCAGATCAGGTGTTTGAGCAAGCTCTACAATATTTAGCATAGGCCATCGGATTAGCCACTCTCATATTTTTGGGAGTGGTGAAAAATGACGCTAATTCTGATTTAAAACGTCATAGAAAATATCTGTTATTTTCTTATGCTATCTTACATATGATTTATAGATTGAAGAATAACAAGGATGAAAAGCTCAAAAGAAGAAATCGTGGCATTTCTTGAAAAGGAATTTCCACCAAGTCTTGAACATTGCACGATTGAATCAGTCACCCCCAAAGCTGCAGTTGTTTATTATCATGTCGATCAAAGGCATCAACGCCCTGGTGGCACCATATCTGGTCCAACCATGATGACATTAGCTGATTTTGCCTTATATATTGCGATATTAGGTGAGATCGGTATTGTTGGTTTAGCCGTAACCACCAACTTTAATATTAATTTTTTAAGAAAACCCGCAGGTGATCAAGACTTACGTAGTGAATGTAAACTCATGAAGGTCGGAAAGAGCTTGGTTGTTGGGGAAGTCTGGATTTATTCAGTCGGTTTGGATGAACCCGTTGCGCATGTGACCGCGACTTATTCAATCCCACCTAGAGCATAAATATCAAAGCAAATAAAAAAGCACAGCCAGAGCTGTGCTTTTTTGTAGAGTAGAAGAACAGCTTAAATGTCGGTATTTACCAATGGCTGTTCTACTGCAAAATTTGGAGGAGTCAAAACAGTTTTACGAATCTCGCTGGAAGTTTCCGGATAATCAAGCGTGTAATGTAAACCACGTGATTCTTTACGTTGCATGGCACAGCGAACAATCATTTCAGATACTAAAACAAGGTTACGAAGCTCAATCAGGTTTTTGCTAACACGATAGTCTTGATAATATTCCGTGATTTCACGCTTTAACATTTCAATACGGTGTAAAGCACGTTCTAAACGTTTTGTGGTTCTGACAATACCAACGTAGTTCCACATGGTCGAACGTAACTCATCCCAGTTTTGTAAAATCACAACATCTTCATCTGGATTGGTTACTTGTGAGTCATCCCAAGTTGGTACTTCAGGTAATTTGAAGTTTTCATCAAATTTATTTTCGATATCTTTTGCCGCACTCATACCGTAAACAAAGCACTCAAGTAATGAGTTACTTGCCATACGGTTTGCACCATGTAAGCCTGTATAAGACGTTTCACCAATCGCATAGAGACCTTCAATGTCCGTCTGGCTATTTGAGTCAACCACCACACCCCCACATGTATAGTGAGCTGCTGGAACTACAGGAATCATATCTTTGGTAATGTCGATACCTAACTCAAGCAATCGTGCATAAAGTGTAGGGAAGTGCTCTTTAATAAACTCAGGTGATTTATGGGTAATGTCTAACCACACGTGACGAATACCGAGACGCTTGATTTCATGGTCAATGGTACGTGCCACAATATCGCGAGGAGCCAGTTCTGCACGATCATCAAAACGCAACATAAAACGTTCGCCATCAGTTAAGCGCAAATAAGCACCTTCACCACGCATAGCTTCAGTAATTAAGAAAGAGCGGGCTTGTGGATGGTACAGGCAAGTTGGATGGAACTGATTAAATTCCATATTGGCTACACGGCAACCTGCACGATAAGCCATTGCAATACCGTCACCTGTGGCAATATCTGGATTAGATGTGTACAGATAAGCTTTCATTGCACCGCCGCAAGCCAGTGCGGTAAATGGTGCAAGGAATGTATGAACTTTTTCCGTATTTTCATCTAAGGCATACAAACCAATAGCGCGATTCGCTTGATCGGTATGACCTAATTTATGCGAGGTGATTAAATCAATCGCAATATAATTTTCAAAAATAGTAATATTTTTACGTTCTTTGGCACGTTCAACCAAAGTGGTTGAAATGGCTTTGCCTGTTGCATCAGCAGAATGGATAATGCGACGCTGCGAGTGACCACCTTCGCGAGTCAAATGAAGCTGTTCATCTTCATCTAAGGTAAATTGCACGCCTTGTTTTAAAAGAAAATCAACAGAAGGGCGGCCGCCTTCTACGGTATGTTGTACCGCGTCCATTTCACATAAATGAGCGCCTGCAATCATAGTGTCATTAATATGCTGTTGAATAGAGTCAGTCTCATCAAGAACAGCAGCAACGCCACCTTGAGCATAAAAGGTACTTGCTTCGGTTAGAGCAGCTTTGGCTAAAACTGCAATATTAAAATGATTTGGTAACGATAAAGCCAGACTTAAACCAGCGCCGCCGCTGCCCACAATAATCACGTCAAAGTGGTGAATTGTCTGTAAATTAGGCATGTCCATTCGCATCAATTTAAAACGTCCGCTAATGACACCCCTTTTTACCTAAAAAGGCAAGAGCTTAAGCGCTCTAACTCAGAGAAAAATTGCAATTGGCTTAAAAAGTTGCAATGCGTAAAATATTCCTTGTGATGACGTATTACAAATAAACATATTGTTACGCACAACCTCAAAGCGTTGTGATACAACAGTTTTATCCTTATTCTCGTAGACCAATTGTGGGTGAGCACCGAATGAAATCTCGCTATTTACAACAAGGAATGTATGCAGCGGTATTTACAGTTGCTGCTGTTCAAGCAAATGCTGCTGTTGATTTTTCAAATCTTGTTGAACAAGTTAGTCCAGCAGTCGTGAGTGTAAATGTCGTAAAAAAAATGACTCAGGATGAACTGTTGCAGCAGCAAGTTCCTGAAATTTTAAAACGTTTCTTTGGCAATCAGGTCATCATTCCACAGCAACAAGGTCCACAAGAAAAGACAGCTTACGGAAGTGCATTCTTCATTAGTAAAGATGGTTATTTGCTTACAAACCACCATGTGATTGAAAATGCCTCTCGTATTAGCATCACTCTAAATGACCGCCGTGAAATTGATGCAACCGTAGTGGGTAGCGATGAGCGTACAGACGTTGCTTTATTAAAAGTAAACGGAACTAACTATCCAGCTTTACGAGTAGGAAATGTTGATCGCTTACGTGTCGGAGAACCTGTTTTAGCTATTGGTTCTCCGTTTGGCTTTGACTACTCAGCTTCGGCCGGTATTGTCAGCGCAAAATCACGAAACATGAGCGGTGAAACTTCGGTGCCGTTTATTCAAACTGATGTGGCTTTAAACCCGGGTAACTCTGGTGGTCCATTGTTTAACCAAAATGGTGAAGTGGTCGGGGTAAACTCTCGAATATTTAGTGGTACTGGCGGTTATATGGGCTTGTCTTTCTCTATTCCGATTGATGTAGCAATGGATGTTGCCGATCAGCTTAAAACAAAAGGTAAAGTCACACGCTCTTATCTTGGTGTGATGATGCAAGATATTGATCGAAACCTTGCTGATGCCTACAAATTACCAAAACCTGAAGGTGCTTTAATTACTCAAATTTCTCCGAACTCACCTGCACAAAAAGCAGGATTAAGAGCCGGAGATGTGATTTTAAAACTAAATGGTGCACCTGTGCTCCGTACGAGTGATTTACTCTATGCATTAAACAAAGTACAGCCAAATCAAACCGTTCAGTTTGAAGTATTACGTGATGATAAAACACGCAATATTTCAGCGACTTTAACGACTGCACCAGATGAAACACCTGCTACTGGTGCACAAGGTGCTGCATCTAAGGGGCCAGTTTTAGGCATGAGTATTCGTGATCTAGCTGAACCGGAAAAAAATGCGTTGAGCGTAAAAGGCGGTATTTATGTACAAGATGTTCGCCGTGGTGGTTTAGCGTCACTGTCAAATATCATTCCGGGTGATGTGATTACTCAAGTCAATAATAACCAGATTTTGAATAGTCAGGATTTTGCAAAAGTTGTTTCTAACTTGCCGAAAAATACCGTAGCACGTGTTGCTATTATTCGTCAGGGACAGCGCGCAATGCTTGGTTTACGTATTCAATAATCCTCAACCGAATCAATAAGCCACCCTGAAAATGGGTGGTTTTTGTTATTTATCTTGAGCGTTTAGCGATATCTACCTACACTTATTTCAGTTTTAAGGTTAATAAATAAGAGTGTTCATTTGTGAGTAGTATTTTTGATTTACATATTCAGGTGCAGCCACATCACATTGATGCGTTAGGGCATGTAAATAACGTAATGTATGTTCAATGGATGCAGGATGTAGCTGCTGCTCATGTTGAAACTTTGGGAGTAGGGGTAACTAAATATCTTGAGTTAAAACACGCCATGGTCGCGGTTGAGCATCATGTGCAATATCGTAAAGCTGCATTTGAAGGCGAACAAATTGTGTTACGTACATGGTTAGATGACATTAATGCACTTTATTCATTCCGCCAGTATGTGTTTTTTCGTCCATCAGATCAGGCCGTATTATTTGTTGGGAATACCAAATGGGCATGTATTGAAATTGCTACAGGACGTCCAAAACGAATGTCGCCAACTTTTACCCATGCATACAAGCCGCTTGACTCAAGCATAAACCCTTACGATTTTACCGTTTCGTATGATAAGTAAGTAAAAAAGAGAGGCTGGAATTTGAAGAATTTATTTTCCATAGAAACCGATCGATTAATCTTAAGTGATCTTACAGAAGCTGATAAAAATTTTGTCTTTGACTTATTTTCAAATTCAAGCGTACTCGAATTTTATGATTTAAAAGCCTTTACTTCATTAGAAGAAGCTGGGGCTTTAATTGAAAAAATGCATAAAAAATGGAATCAACAGCTAGGTTTTAGGCATGCTATTCGTCTTAAAAAAGATGGAAGTATGTTGGGAACATGTGGTGTAAATACTATCAAACAGAGTGATGATGATTTTGCGGTTGTCATTGGTTATGAACTTCATCCTAATGCATGGGGTGAGGGATATATGCAAGAGGCTCTAGTAGGGCTCATCCAGTATTTGAAACAAGAGAGATTATTCCAAAAACAAATAAAATATGTTTGGGCTGAAATATTTGAACAGAACATTAGATCTCAACAAGTCGTGCAGAAACTCGGATTTGAATTGATTGGGGATATAGCTAATGAGACAGGTAATAATTTATCTGCAAGTCTACTTAAGTTCGAGCTAAAACTGTTCTGATTTAAGTACTCTTCAAAGAGAAATAGATCGTTATGTTGAGAAGTTTAAAAAGCTTTTTTAAAAGAAAGAATTTATATCTTTTTCATATCGGCAATCTGTTATAATCTCACGCAATTTATTTAACCGCTTTGGCTGTGTATTAAAACAAGCTACATAGCACTCTATATTTTCTCAAGGTAACCCATGGCGCAAGCTAAAAAATCCGTCGATATCAAAAATATACGAAATTTCTCGATTATTGCCCACATTGACCATGGTAAGTCTACATTGGCTGACCGTTTTATTCAGATGTGTGGTGGTCTACAAGATCGTGAAATGCAAGCTCAGGTCTTAGACTCAATGGAGCTTGAGCGTGAACGTGGGATTACCATTAAAGCCGCTTCTGTCACGCTGTATTACACCCATCCAAATGGTCAGGAATACCAACTTAACTTTATTGATACGCCAGGGCACGTTGACTTCTCCTATGAAGTTTCTCGTTCATTAGCTGCATGTGAAGGTGCGCTACTGGTTGTAGATGCTGCACAAGGTGTTGAAGCTCAATCAGTTGCAAACTGTTATACAGCAATTGAACAAGGTCTAGAAGTTCTTCCTATTCTAAATAAAATTGATTTACCACAGGCTGAACCTGAACGTGTAATTCATGAAATTGAAGAAATTATCGGGATTGAAGCGACAGATGCACCAACCTGTTCAGCAAAAACTGGTTTAGGTGTTGAAGGTGTACTCGAGCGTTTAGTCGATGTTATTCCGGCGCCAGAAGGTGATCGTGAAGCACCATTACAAGCATTAATTATCGACTCATGGTTTGATAACTACTTAGGCGTAGTTTCTCTTGTTCGTATTAAACAAGGTCGTATCCGCAAGGGCGACAAAATGTTGGTTAAATCGACAGGGCAAACTCATCCGGTCACTTCTGTAGGTGTGTTTAATCCTAAGCATACCGAAACAGATATTCTTGAAGCTGGTGAAGTAGGTTTTGTTATTGCGGGTATTAAAGATATTTTTGGTGCACCAGTAGGTGACACGATTACTCTTGCTTCTACACCAGACGTTGCAACTTTACCGGGTTTCAAAAAGGTTAAACCGCAAGTATATGCTGGTCTTTTCCCTATTGATGCGAGTGACTTTGAACCATTCCGTGAAGCATTACAAAAATTACAGATCAATGACTCGGCTTTATTCTTTGAACCAGAAAGTTCGGATGCTTTAGGCTTTGGTTTCCGTTGTGGCTTCTTAGGTATGCTGCACATGGAAATTGTACAAGAGCGTTTAGAGCGTGAATACGATCTTGACCTCATCAGTTCTGCACCTACCGTAATTTATGAAGCATTAACTAAGAAAGGCGAAACGATTTACATCGATAGTCCATCAAAAATGCCGGATGGATCGACTGTAGAAGATTTGCGTGAACCAATTGCTGAATGTCATATCCTTGTTCCTCAAGAATATTTAGGGAACGTAATGACGCTCTGTATCGAACGTCGTGGTGTACAAAAAGATATGAAATTCTTGGGTAACCAAGTTTCTATTACTTTTGAAATCCCGATGGCTGAAGTTGTTATGGATTTCTTTGATAGATTAAAGTCATGCTCTCGTGGCTTTGCATCTTTAGACTATAACTTTGTACGTTTTGAAAGTTCAGCTTTAGTTAAGGTTGATGTGTTAATTAATAGCGAAAAGGTTGATGCCTTGGCTATGATTTGTCACCGTAATGATGCACGTCATCGTGGTATTGCATTGGTTGAGAAAATGAAAGACTTAATTCCTCGCCAAATGTTCGATGTTGCTATTCAGGCAGCAATCGGTGCGCAAATTATTGCCCGTTCTACCGTAAAAGCGATGCGTAAAAACGTATTGGCAAAATGTTATGGTGGTGACGTTTCGCGTAAGAAAAAACTACTTTCTAAACAAAAAGAAGGTAAGAAACGTATGAAACAAGTGGGAAGTGTTGAAATTCCACAAGAAGCGTTCTTGGCTGTATTGAAAGTAGAAAGATAAGAAATGAGGGTGGGGGAAGTGAACAATTTCTTTTCCCCACTGTAATACAAGCAGCGAGGCTGCGAGTGAGGTCATGTGGATTTTGATTTTAATTTAATTCTTGTTCCAGTTACGCTGATTCTATTTGCAGTGTGGTTGTTAGATAAACTTGTATTAAAACAGCGTGCAAATAAAGGACGCGGGAACGAAAATTTTGTCATTACATGGGCCTATGACTTTTGGCCAGTTTTAGCTGTAGTACTTGTGCTTCGTTCATTTCTTTATGAGCCATTTAATATTCCATCGGACTCTATGGTGCCAACTTTAGAAACTGGTGATTTTATTCTGGTGAATAAATTTGATTATGGTGTACGTCTACCTATCGTTAATAAGAAGATTATTGATGTAGGCGAACCGAAGCGTGGTGATGTAATTGTATTCCGTTATCCACCTCAACCGACTATTAGCTATATTAAACGTGTAATCGGTTTACCTGGTGATCATATTGTTTATGACCATGGGCAATTGATTATTAACGGGAAAAAAGTACCGAAAGTATTAACACAGTTCAGTCGTGAAAAAGATGTGATGGATACGCCAACGTCTATTTATCATAAAGAGACGATTGGTGAGCATACCTTTACGATGCGTGAGCTTGAAGGCGTAAATGTGGCGCGCCAAGCACCGTTTATCAACTATGTTGAAAATGGTAAATATGCGAACCAAGACGGTTTATATTGGGAAGTGACTGTACCAAAAGGACATTACTTTGCAATGGGGGATAACCGCGATCAAAGTGCAGACAGTCGTTTCTGGGGGTTCGTTCCTGAAGAAAACTTAACAGGACGAGCATTCTACGTGTGGATGCATAAAGAACCGGGTTTACACCTTCCTAACTTTAGCCGAAATGGAAAAATAGATTAAAAACAACCATTAGGAAAAAAAGAAATGCGTAAGGCACAACAGGGTACTTCGTATTTAGCAATTTTATTTGGGGTGGTTATATTTGCGATTGCAGTAAAAGCTGTACTTGCAGTTTGGCCAGCATATTGGGATGATCGGCTGATTAATAATCAGATAGAAGAGCTTTTACAAGAAAGCTCTTCTGAGATCACACCACAAAAGTTTGTAGCACAAATGGATCAGCGACTCGAAATGAACAATATTCGTGATCTCCACTTTAAAGAGATCGCTCAAGTGTTTAATCAGTCAGGTCTAACGGTCAAAAAGAAATATGAAGTAAGAAAACCTTTCTTATTCAATATTGATTTAGTTTTAACATTTGAGAAGAGTTTTGATAAAACATCAGTTCAAACTAAGTGATCCTCGCTTACTGAGTCGAATCGGATATCAATTTAAGCAGCTTGAATTGTTACAGTTAGCTTTGACTCATCGTTCGGTGAGTCACAAATACAATTACGAGCGCTTAGAGTTTCTCGGTGATTCATTATTAGGCATGATAATCGCCAATTATCTATATCATGCCTATCCAAATGAAAATGAAGGTCGTCTCACGCGTATGCGTGCGACCTTAGTTCGCCAAGAAGCGTTAGGTAAGATTGCAACCGATTTGCAACTTAGTCGGTGTTTAATATTAAGTACAGGCGAGTTGAAATCTGGTGGTCATCATCGTGAGTCAATATTAGCAGATACGGTAGAAGCGATTATTGGTGCAATTTATCTTGATAGTGGTGATCTCAACTTACTTAAAGATATTGTGCTAAAATGGTACATACCCTATTTAGACCATATAGAACCTACGGATCAACTCAAAGATCCGAAATCACGTTTACAAGAGTATCTACAAGCACGTAAAAAACCTCTCCCTGTTTACGAGGTTGTAGATATTCAGGGTGATGCACCTCATCAGCACTTTAAAGTGGAATGTGTGGTAGATGGTTTACCGAAGATTTATGGTGAGGGTTCAAGTCGTCGTTTTGCCGAGCAGGCAGCAGCGGCGGAAATTTTAAAGTTATTGGAGCAATAACCTGCATGTCGATGCATTCTGATCAAATCAATCCAGATTCAAATGAAAACCAAGATCCTAATAATCTGATTGATCAATTTTTTAGTTCCAAAGGCGTAACAATCCCTTCGGATTTTAAGAGCGGATTTGTGGCGATTGTGGGGCGTCCAAATGTGGGTAAATCTACCCTCATGAACCATTTATTGGGTCAAAAACTTTCTATTACTTCGCGTAAACCTCAAACAACACGTCATAAAATTATTGGTATTGATTCGCGCGAAAAGATGCAGGCGGTATATGTAGATACCCCAGGTATGCATAAAAAAGAAGTGCGTGCTATTAATAAAATGATGAACCGTGCTGCTCATTCTGCATTACGTGACGTTAACTTAGTTTTATTCGTTATCGATGCTTATAAGTGGACTCAAAATGACGATTTAGTGCTTGAAAAACTCAAGAACGCTGAAATGCCGGTTATTTTGGTCATTAATAAGGCGGACACTTTTGAAGATAAAAGAGAGATTCTTCCTCTCATTCAAGAACGTGCCAAACTTATGAATTTTGCTGAGATTGTTCCTGTTTCTGCTTTGCGTGGTGCAAACTTGGAACACTTGAGTGAAACGATTGAGAAATACCTTCCTTACCAACCACCATTGTATTCATTTGATCAGATTACTGACCGCTCTGAACGCTTCTTAGCAAGTGAAATTATTCGCGAAAAAATTATGCGTCAGTTGGGTGAAGAGCTTCCTTATGATTTAACAGTACAAATTGAATCTTTCAAAACAGAAGAAGCAACTGTTAATGAAAAAACTGGTCGTTTAAAGCCGGCTTGTACCTATATCGATGCAACGATTTTTGTAGACCGCGCTGGTCAAAAAGCCATTGTGATTGGTGAAAAAGGTGCCAAGCTTAAAACGATTGGTATGGATGCTCGTAAAGACATGGAAAAAATGTTTGAGCAAAAAATTATGCTCACACTTTGGGTAAAAGTGAAGGGTGGCTGGTCTGATGATGAGCGAGCTCTCAAAAGCTTAGGATACAGTGATATCTAAAGGATAAGGATGCTGGTATGAAAACAATTACATCATTAATCGCTATAGTTGGATGTACATTGATGTTACAAGGTTGTGTATATAAGCTTGTAACCGTACCAGTAGGTATCGCCTATAAAACTACTAAAGGTGTAGTTAAAGGTACAGCAGCTGTTGTAGGTGCTGTTATTCCTGACGGTGATGATGAGGATGATAAAAAAGAAAAAGAATCTGAGGAATAGATTCTTTTTATGATGCGCAATGAAGTCCTCCATGGATATATGATTCATCACCGTAAGTACCGTGAAAAAAGTCATATTGTGCATCTTTTTACTCAGGAATATGGGCGAGTCGATGGCATCTTAAGGCAGACTCCGCCCCCTCAATATCAACCTATTCGACTGCAAGCCACAGGTAAAAGTGAACTCAAAAATTTTACTAAGCTGGAAATATTAAATCAGCCTGTTTTCTTTTTTGGTGATGCTTTTTTTGCTGGTTTTTATCTAAATGAAATTGTTCTTAGACTTTGCCCATTAGAAGAGGCAATGCCACAAACTTTTGAGCAATATCAATTAACTTTGCTTCAATTACAGCAATTATCTTCCCACGAAAATCCTGATCTTTTTCTGAGACAGATTTTGCGCCAGTTCGAACATGTTTTGCTTCCTGAGCTGGGTTACGCGATTGATTTCTCAATTGATACTCAACAACAGCCAATACAGGCTCACCAGTTTTATCAATTTCAGGTGACGGAAGGTTTTGCGCCCGTTGTTCAGGCAAGTCGTTCTTCATTGTCAGGTAAAGCAATTTTATCTATGTTGGATTATGAGCAAGGCCAGGATTTTTCTCACGAACAATTGCAATTATTAGGTAAACTATACCGTCAAATGATTACATCGCTTTTAGGAGATCGTCCCCTAAAAAGTCGACAATTGTGGATTCAAAATACTCAAACTCAATCGTAATTAGGATTTATTTATGGCTGCATTGCTTGGTGTAAACATAGACCATGTTGCTACTTTGAGACAGGCGCGCGGTACTACTTATCCAGACCCTGTAGAAGCTGCTCTTATTTGTGAAGAAGCGGGTGCAGAGGGGATTACTTTGCATTTGCGTGAAGATCGTCGTCATATTCAAGATGATGACGTACGCCGCATGCGTCCATTATTAAAAACGCGTATGAACCTAGAGTTGGCTGTTACTGATGAAATGGTCGAGTTTGCGAAAGAAATTCAGCCGCAGCACGTGTGTTTTGTTCCAGAAAGACGCCAAGAAGTAACAACTGAAGGCGGTTTGGATGTAGTGGGTAACTTTGAAAAAGTTAAAGCTGCAACTCAAACTTTAGCGGCCATTGGTTGCGACGTATCATTATTTATTGATGCTGATTTAGCCCAAATTGATGCAGCAGTTGCGTGTGGCGCACCTACGATTGAGTTGCATACAGGTGCATATGCAGATGCGGAAACAGAGCAAGATCAACAAGCCGAGTTAGAGCGTATTATCAAAGGTGTTGAATATGCAGCTTCAAAAGGTTTGGTTGTAAATGCAGGTCATGGCCTTAACCTTAAAAATATTGCGCCAATTGCAGCTATTCCACAAATTCATGAATTAAACATTGGTCATTCAATTATTGCTGAAAGTGTTTTTGTAGGTCTGGTTCAAGCGGTTAAAGATATGAAAACAGCGATTCAGGCAGCAGGATAGTTGGTTATGTCGAGTATCAATTACGATGAATTAATGCAACCTGTGGTGGCCTTTTTAGGATGTCAAACACCAAATGCATGGTTGGATGAGGCAATCAATAATTTAGATATCTTGATGCAAGATCATGCTAATTGTGAAAAGAAAGCTGCTAGTACAGCAATGAACTTAATGTTCCGCTATAGCTTCTTTCCTGACTTACAAGTAAAACTTGCTCAACTTGTACGAGAAGAAATGCTTCACTACGAACAAGTACTTGAGCTTATGGCTAAGCGCGGTCAAGAGTGGACTGGTTTAAGTGCTGGGCGTTATGCAGGTGGGTTGCGTAAAGAGATTCGTACGTATGAGCCTGAAGCTTTAATTGATGTGCTGGTGATTGGGGCATTCGTAGAGGCTCGTTCATGTGAGCGTTTTTATGCACTTGCTCCGCGTGTAGATGATGAGTTAGGACGTTATTATCGATACTTGCTTAAGTCAGAGTCTCGTCATTTTGAAGACTATCTCGCACTTGCGCTTGATGTAGCAAAAACTGCAAAAATGAAAGATCCTAAAGAGGATATTCAGCAGCGAATTGATCATATCCGTGAAGTTGAAAAGAATCTGATTTTAACCCCAGATAATACTTTCCGTTTTCATAGTGGTATTCCTGCTTAGTCTTGGATGTCTCAAATAAAAAAGTTTACCTTTCACGGTAAACTTTTTTATTAGGTAAGCATGTTCTGCTTTTAGTTTTTTAATGCATATAATTATTTAATAAATATATTTTTTATAGATTTTAATTTCTCTTAAAATTTTTAAAAAACTTTTATTTTTTTAGGCTAATAATAAATATTGTGTAAATATAAAGGCTGATATGTTCATCATGAGTTCAACTGAAATAGTTGATCATTTCTAAGGATATAAGAATGTTAGCATTAGTTACAGGTGCCTCAGCGGGTTTTGGTTATAGCATTTCAAAAAAACTGATTGAGTTAGGATATAACGTTATTGGTTGCGGAAGACGAGCAGAAAAACTAGAAGAACTAAAACAAGAACTTGGTGAAAAATTCTACCCATTAGTATTTGACATGACAGATACGGCAGAAAATATAAATAAAGTATTGGTTGATTTGCCAGCCGAATTTCAAATCGGCCAAATTGATTTATTGGTGAATAATGCAGGTTTGGCATTAGGATTGGAACCAGCAGATAAATCAGATCTAGATGATTGGTACACGATGATTGATACCAATGTTAAGGGGCTTGTTACGATTACCCGATTAATTTTGCCAAGTATGGTAAAGAAAAAATCAGGTTTGATTATTAATATGGGGTCTATCGCAGGCACATATCCATACCCAGGGGGCAATGTGTATGGGGCAACCAAAGCTTTCGTGGAGCAATTTAGTCTAAATCTTCGTGCTGATTTGGCTGGTACTGGTGTGCGCGTAACTAACATTGAACCAGGGTTGTGTGGAGGTACTGAATTTTCTCTTGTGCGTTTTAAAGGTGATGAGGATAAAGTAAACAGTCTATATGATAAAAAGAATCCACTTTTGCCTGAAGATATTGCAAATACAGTAGCTTGGATTGCTTCCCAACCTCCACACATTAATATTAATCGTATTGAAATGATGCCGACCACTCAATCTTTTAATCCTTTAAAAGTGGTTGAAGTGGAATAATAATTTAAGAAGAAAATATATTCTTTCGAGTTAGGTTAGAGCGTTAAACCTAATAAAGACTCTAAGAAAAAATTAAATCCTCTATCTGCTGATAGAGGATTTTTTATAGTTATTGATAAATTTATGGCAAAAAAAAGCCCGCTTTAATGCTGCGGGCTTTTTAGTATTTGGCTCTCCCACCTGGGCTCGAACCAGGGACCTGCGGATTAACAGTCCGTCGCTCTACCGACTGAGCTATGGGAGAATCTGCATGCGATTATAAGGAGATTTTGAGAAGGGTCAAGTCTAAATTGTCATGTTTACTTCATTTTTGTGTCGTATGCTTTTTATTTGATCAGTTGAGTGATGAGTTAAGAAATTACTTGCACTTTAAAAAATCAATTGCTAGATTCAAAAAAGAACAAGCGTTTGGAGAAATCCAAACAGTGTGGATTTAAACCAACTTGCCAGCACTAAAATGGCTAAATCGGAGATAAGTATGAAAACGCTTACGATCGCTTCTATTTTTTCTAATTTTGATTTCTATCAACACAATTATCTCAATATCTTAAATCAATCAGAATCTTATTACACACTTGTAGAAGGTGCATGGATTAATGCTTATCCTTTCAAAAAGCAGGATTTATATTTAGGCGATTTATTGCAGCTTTGGTTTAGCGCTAAATGGAATGTGCATAATTCACTTAAGATTTTAAAAAGCTCGAAACTACTAAACTCTTCTGAATCTTTATATATTTTTCAATTAGAAGGGGAGTTATTTTTGGGTAAAAATAAAGTTTTAGCTTGGTCTGTAGAGCATCAAGAAATTATAGAACTTCAACTTAAAAATATTTGGGCGCCGTATGTGATTGCACAAACTTGTGAACGTCCAGATAATTCAGATGACTTAATAAAAAAGGCAGCGGTTTAAGGCTGCCTTTAATAATTATGAACGAATAATCATGCAGGTTGCTGTTGCATAGGCATACAGTTTACCTTCCTCATCAATAATCTTTCCTTCAGAAATACCTAAATTTTTACTTAAATTAATAACTTTGCCTGTTGCAATTAAAGCCTGATTTTGGGGAATAGGGCGGCACATTTTTACGTTAAGGTCGATTGTGCCGTAACCTACACCCGCAGGTAACATCGTATGTACTGCACAGCCAGTCACTGAATCTAGAACTGTAGCAGCAAAACCGCCATGTACGCCACCGAGTGGATTTAAATGGTTATGATCTGCTTGAGCTTTAAAAGTAACAGATCCTTCTGAAATTTCAGTAGGTTGCATAGGTATTGTTTTACTAATGCTGGCAGGTGGAATATGGCCTTCTATCATTGCTTGTAAAAATTCAAGGCCAGTCATTTCCATCGGATTTTTCATTTTTGGGTCCTTTAATTCTTTAGGTTCTAAAATAGAACTTGATATTAGCCTATTATTAAGTCATCGATAAGTCAATTCTAGAGTTAAAGATTGAACTGATAAGTTGAATCTTAAAAACTTGTCCATTTAATATAAAATTCCTTTATTATAAAAATTGAATTAAATGAGTTGCATAATGAATTAGATAGATAAGAAAGACTTCTTTTACACTATAAGAAATAACAGGAGCATAAGGACAATGCTTTTTAAAATTGCACTCATAATGGCGGCTTTTGCAGCAAATTCTGTATTGTGTCGTTTGGCTTTGGTTGGCCGACATATTGACCCAATGACTTTTAGTCTAATACGAGTGGGAAGTGGTGCGGTTGTTTTATTTGGACTGTTTTTATATTCAAAATCGTCTCAAACCAAAGTCCAATGGAGTTTAAAAAACGCATTTTTTCTAGCGGTTTATATTTTGGCATTTTCATATGCTTATCTTCAGATCGACGCTGGTATTGGTGCTCTTTTATTGTTTGGGGTTGTACAGCTGACTATGGTGCTTTATGGCTATTGGCAGGGTGAACAGATTGGCATATACCGTGGTATAGGCTTATGTATTGCTTTGGCTGGAATCATTGTTTTGTTATTACCCGATACTCATGCGCCTGATTGGGGATATGCTCTAATTATGGTGATATCTGGGTTGGCATGGGCAGGATACAGCATTGCTGGTCGTAATATGACACAACCGATTGGTAGTACGTTGGCAAATTTTACGCTAGCTGTGCCAATGGTTTTGTTGGCGAATGTATTACTTGCCCAAGATCGCTACATTGACATGCAAGGATGGGTCTTAGCGATTTTGTCGGGCGGTGTCACTTCAAGCGGGGCTTATGTACTCTGGTATGCAATTTTGAAGCATATTGATCGAGTGACAGCGAGTACAGTACAGCTAAGTGTGCCATGTTTGGCGATTATAGGTGGAAGCCTATTTGTAAATGAGACTGTGACAGGGCGAGTGATTTTATCGAGTTTTATGGTTTTATTTGGAATTTTATTAGTCATTTATATAAGACCTCAAAAAGCCAAAAATGCATAAGTGAATTAAAAAAGGGTTCTCTCAAGAGAACCCTTTTTATGCAAAATGCAGATTATTTCGCAGCTTTTTCAGCTTCAATTGAAGCAATAGCAGCGTCTACACCTTCAATTGAGTCAGCA
This sequence comes from Acinetobacter sp. 22512, assembly GCF_052044755.1. Taxonomy (NCBI): domain Bacteria; kingdom Pseudomonadati; phylum Pseudomonadota; class Gammaproteobacteria; order Moraxellales; family Moraxellaceae; genus Acinetobacter; species Acinetobacter sp. 22512. The sequence continues at coordinate 170,838 of NZ_JBQENP010000004.1, forward strand.
GCTTTTTTGATACGTGCTAACGCATCAACGAGTACTTCGTCAGCTGTTGCATATGAAATACGCATAAAACCGCCTAAACCAAATGCATCACCAGGAACAACTGCTACGCCAGTTTCTTCTAGTAACCATTCAGAGAACTCTGTGCAAGATTTTAAGCCTTTTGCACGAATAAGAGGACGAATGTTTGCATAGGCATAGAAAGCGCCATCAGCAGGTAAGCAAGAGATACCTTTAATATCATTTAAGCCATTTACAACTAAGTCATGACGGCGTTTAAACGCTTCAATCATAGGTTGTAAAACGTCTTGTGGACCATTCAATGCAGCTTCAGCAGCAACTTGCGAAATAGAAGTTGGGTTAGAAGTTGACTGTGATTGGATCTTTTTCATTGCACCAATGATTTTCGCTGGACCGGCTGCATAGCCAATACGCCAACCTGTCATTGCATATGCCTTAGAAACACCGTTTAAAACAATCGTGCGGTCATATAAATCAGGTGCAACAGTTGCGATGTTGTAGAACTCATCTTCCCAACGAATCGGTTCATACATATCGTCAGATGCAACAAATACTTGTGGATGACGACGTAAAACTTCAGCTAAAGCTTCTAATTCAGCTTTGCTATAAATCATGCCTGTTGGGTTAGATGGGCTGTTTAATACAACTAAACGAGTGTTAGGTGTAATAGCAGCTTCTAATTGTTCAGGAGTGATTTTGAAGCGTTGGTCTTCGCCACATTTCACAATGACTGGAGTACCTTCAGCAATAATGACCATATCTGGATAGCTTACCCAGAAAGGTGCTGGAATAATAACTTCATCGCCTTTGTTTAATAGAGCAAGTGCCAAGTTAAAGAAGCTTTGTTTACCACCACAAGAAACCAAGATCTGGTTCGCTTGATAATCAAGATTATTATCACGCTTGAACTTAGCAATAATTGCTTTTTTTAACCCAGGAGTACCATCTACAGCCGTATATTTGGTGAAACCATTATTAATCGCTTCAATTGCAGCATCTTTGATGTGTTGAGGGGTATCAAAATCTGGCTCGCCAGCACCTAAACCAATCACGTTCTTGCCAGCAGCTTTAAGTTCAGCAGCTTTGTTTGTTACAGCAAGTGTAGGGGACGGTTTGATAGCATTGACACGATCAGAAAGACGTACGTCCACGGCAATATTCCTCTTATGGGATTAAAAAATAAAAAGCATACTATCTTATCGCAAAAATTAAGCAATTTGCGGATACGGGTATTTTTAGATGTAAAAAAGTTTAATTTAAGAAGATTCTTGTTGCTGTTTTACTCAATTGAAGCTTTTTTGAAAAGAAATGATAAAAATCATTTATAATAGGTCGCAATCGAAATTTCGAGAATGAATCATGACTGAGCAACAGCCAAAACAGAAAAAGGCTTTGGTGAAATTGCCATTCCCAATGCCGAATGAAAGCAATCAAGCAGATGATGCGGTACACAACCAAGTGCGTCCAAAACCAGAGCAATATGCGGATAGAACATGGATGCCTCCACGTGGTACGCGTCGTTCTATGGGAAAACGCTAATTTTTGAAAAACAGGCAATATGCCTGTTTTTTATTGATTGAATAAAATTTCTTGATAATAACTTTTTTTCTTTTGATACATGTGATGGTCTGCTCGTTTTAACATGTCCTCAATCTGTTCATTTGTTTGAGTGGTTGCATGTCCAATTGCAATACTTACTGGATGGCTTGAATAATATTGATTGTCGATATTAAAAAGCTCCTGAATCGTTTGAAGCATAATTTGAACGTTCGCTTCATCTGCGCCTGGCATTAAGATCACGAATTCATCACCACCGATTCTGGATGCAGTATATGCTGTATTTGAAATAGCCTGACTTAAAATATTTCCAACACGGCGTAATAAACCATCTCCAATATCATGCCCAAACTGGTCATTTGTTTCTTTTAATCCGTTCATATCTAAAAAAATTGAAGAAACTGGTCGAATAATACTTCGGTTTAAGCGATTAAGTTCCTCTGTAAAAAAAGCACGGTTATATAGTTTAGTAAGAACATCGTGTTGCCCTAAATATTCAAGATAGTTTTCCGCTTTTTTCCGGGCAGTAATATCTGTCAGCGCAACTTGCACTAATCCCCAAGTCTCTTCATATCCCGGAAAAACGGTAAATTGAAGCAAGACATTTCTTATTTGGCCATCTAAAGCGTAGTTAACGGCTTCACGTTTATGATGGATATTACCTTGCCATAACTCGATGAGTTGTTCTCGAAAGGTTTCAACCATTTCTTCAGCAAAAATCTTATGTGTATTTCTTAAAAGTGTCGACTTATCAGGAGCTTTAAATAAATCTATCGTGGCCTGATTAACATCTAAAATTAAAATATCTTCTACACACTGGCGGACAAACTCAGGATGAACATCTAGAAAAGTTCTGAAGTCTTCAATTCCCAATAGCCTAAGTTGATCAATTCTATTTTTTATACGGCTGAAATCCTCGACCCACAGCGAAGTAGGCGAGTAGATAAACATAGATTCAGCCAAGCGACGATTTTTTTCTTCCTGTCGAAGTGCATTTTGATAGGGGGTAATATCTTCGGTAGTAATTAATACCCGCTCAAAATTAGATTCAGAACCAGGTAAAATAGACCCTCTTAACTGAACATCAATACGTTTGCCTGATAAGGTGTAATTCACGGTAGTGCTTGAAAAATGGGTTTTACCATTCCATAACGCTTCAAGCTCATAAATATGTGATTCGAACATTTCCTTTTTAAAAATAAGATTCAAATTTGAATATAGTTCCTCGCGCGTTGTTGCTTCAAAAAGTTCCAAGGTTTTTTGGTTAACACGAATAATTTTAATTTTATGAGCGCATTCAATAACTAAGTGTTTATTTTGATTTAAAAATTCATGGAGGTTTTCAATTCCTTGCTTTCTCCATAAATCAAATTGTTGTTTAACTTCACTGAAATCCTCAATCCACATTGGAATTGGGCTAAGGTCAAAAATCGAAGAATCTAAAGTTTCCATATGTTTCTTTAAGTATTCAGTTTGCCTTAAAGTATAATGAGAAAAATTAAGATTTGGGAGGATAAAGAGTTTAAATATATTAGAATAATTAAAAATAAAAGGATTAAATGTAATTAAAAATAAAATAATGAGAAAGCAGAGATTATCTGCTTAACTCATAAATTTATAAGAAAACTTAACGATTAATAGGGTGATCAATGTTTTTTTCACCACGCCATAACTTAATAAAATCTTGCTCATCAAAATCGTAAAGTTCCATCAGTGCAACAACAGCACTCACAAAAATCATGGCACCTTCAGAGTTTCCATGAAGATTGAAAATTTTACCGTTTAACTTCCCTAAAATATCACTAAGCTCATGATCACGGCCTCGTCCATAACGATCTCGTGGATACAACTCTTCATTTAAAACAATAAGAGCTATGGCTTTTTCAGCATCTGATAAATCAGTTTTATCTAAAGCTTCTTCAAATGATTCACTGCCATGATTAAAGTAAAAAATAACTTCATCATTAATGAAACTTTGTACCATCTTTTGAGTTAAAGTCGGAAATTGTGATACTGCATTATCTTCTACATAGGGTTTAAAAGATTCCGGAAAGATAACGTTATGATAAATCCCTTTAAAAAGAGGAGCGATTTCAGAAACTTTATAACCCGCAATGCCACAGCCTAATGCAGTAATGAAATATTTCATTTTAGGATGATTTTTTGTGTATACCTTAAAGTCTTCAACATAATGTTGAATTTGTGAAAGTGGCATTTGTTGAATGTGTTCATTTAAAGTTGGAATTGCAAAGCTTTGACCAGCCCAGCCACGACCTACACCTTCAACTGCTCCGAAGTGCTGACTTGCAACGCGCGCTGCACCACTACCGTGTTGTCCAGCAAGATTACTTCCAAATACAAAAACTGTATCTTCGGGAAGTTCGGTTACAATACTTTCATCATGATATTGATAGGTCATGGTTATACTTTTTGTTTAATGGATAGCTTCATGTTGCAACCGATTAGGGTATTGGTCAAGTGTTAAGATGCTTAATCTTTTACATTGAATTTCAAGCTCAATTTAGACTTTAAATTAAGATAAAAATCCCCATTAAAAGGGGAGACGTTAAATTCAATTTTTCATAAAGAGAGATAACTTTGAACGAAAATCAACCTTTTGATTTGGTCACTCATTATCAGCCAGCAGGTGATCAGCCACAGGCCATTGAAAAGCTGGTAAATGGTATCGAGCATGGTTTTCGTAATCAGTTATTGCTGGGTGTAACTGGCTCGGGTAAAACCTATACCATGGCGAATGTGATCGCTCAAACACAGCGACCTACAATTGTGATGGCTCATAACAAAACTTTGGCTGCCCAGCTTTATGGAGAGTTTAAAGCGTTCTTCCCTAATAATGCGGTTGAGTATTTCGTAAGTTACTATGATTACTATCAACCCGAGGCTTACGTTCCATCCTCAGATACTTTTATTGAAAAAGATGCTGCCATTAACGATCACATTGACCAGATGCGACTATCGGCAACACGCGCTTTATTAGAGCGTCGTGATGCAATTATTGTGGCATCGGTTTCTGCAATTTATGGTTTGGGTGACCCAAATGCTTATATGCAAATGTTACTGCATGTGGTTGAGGGCGACCGCGTAAGTCGTGATGAAATTATCCGACGTTTGGTTGAAATGCAATATACGCGTAATGAACTTGAGTTCTTACGTGGTACATATCGAATTCGCGGCGAAATTATTGATATTTTCCCTGCCGAATCTGATCAACATGCGATTCGTATTGAACTATTTGATGACGAGGTCGATTCGATCCGTTGGTTTGACCCGTTAACGGGTAAAATGGTCCGTAAAGTTCCACGTGTTACGATTTATCCAAAAAGCCACTATGTAACGCCGAAAGATCATCTAACTCGTGCTATTGATACAATTAAAGATGAGTTACAAGATCAACTTAAATTCTTCCGTGAACATGACAAATTGCTGGAAGCCCAGCGTATTGAGCAGCGTACCCGTTATGATTTAGAAATGATGCAACAGTTGGGCTATACCAATGGTATCGAAAACTATTCACGTCATTTATCGGGCCGTCCAGCTGGTGAAGCGCCTCCAACTTTATTTGATTATGTACCAGAAGATGCATTACTGATTATTGATGAGTCACACGTTACAGTTCCGCAAATTGGAGCGATGTATAAAGGTGACCGATCACGTAAAGAAAATTTAGTGAATTACGGGTTCCGTTTACCAAGCGCACTTGATAATCGACCAATGAAATTTGAAGAGTGGGAGCGCATTGTACCGACGACCATTTTTGTCAGTGCAACACCTGCTAAATATGAGCTAGAAAAGTCTGACCAAGTGGTTGAACAGGTGGTACGTCCAACAGGACTAATCGATCCTGAAATTGAAGTTCGTCCTGTATTAACTCAAGTTGATGATGTTCTTTCTGAGATCAATATTCGTAAGAACCTAAATGAACGTGTGTTAGTGACCACTTTAACAAAGCGTATGGCGGAAGATCTGACTTCTTATTTAAAAGAATATGGGGTTAAAGTCGCTTATTTACACTCGGATATTGATACGGTTGAACGTGTCAAAATTATTCATGAGTTACGTACAGGTGTATTCGACGTTCTAGTCGGTATTAACTTGTTGCGTGAAGGTCTCGACATGCCAGAAGTTTCTTTAGTTGCTATTTTAGATGCAGATAAAGAAGGTTTTTTACGTTCAGAACGCTCACTCATTCAGACAATTGGTCGTGCCGCGCGTAACGTGAAAGGTAAAGCAATTTTATATGCTGACCGAATTACTGATTCTATGCAAAAAGCAATAGATGAGACTGAACGCCGTAGAGCTAAACAAATCGAGTTCAACGAGTTGCATGGTATTACGCCACGTAGTGCTGTTCGTCAGGTCATCAAAGAAATTGATTCAGGCGAAGTGCTTTCAGACGACGAAATTGATGAGAAGGTGCTTGAACAAGCACAAGCTTTAAGTGCTGACGAAAGACATATTCTCTCTGACCCAAAATTGTTTAGTAAGCATATTACTAAGCTTGAAAAAGAGATGTTAAAAGCTTCGAAAGATTTACAGTTTGAGCAAGCAGCACGGATACGTGATGAAATCATTCGACTGAAAGCGCAAATGTTGCAATAAACGAATACATAACGCTACATAATGTGTTTAAAAAACAAGCTACTGTAGATATTTGAGTTCTTTTGTATTCACAACTAATCGTTGAGGGCAACAATGGCATTTCGAAATAATGTTCCGCAAGCCAGCTGGCGTTTGGCTAAAATTGCGTTGGGCGGTGTCGTTTTGGCTGGTTTGGCTGTTGGAACCTATGTCTATGCCCAGCCGAAACCTTTGCAAACTGTCTATAAAGTTGAACTGGACCGATATTTAGGTGTTTGGTATGAAGTCGCGCGTAAACCTGCATTTTTCCAAAAAAAGTGTGCTTATAATGTATCTGCAACCTACACCTTAAACGAAAATGGAAATGTAGTAGTAGATAATCGCTGCTACGATAATAGAAAACAATTACAGCAATCTATCGGGGAGGCCTTTGTGGTTAACCCGCCATATAACACCAAATTGAAGGTAAGTTTTTTACCGGAAGCTGTAAGATGGATTCCGGTAATCCGTGGGGATTACTGGATTTTAAAGCTAGATGAAGACTATCAGACTGTTTTAGTCGGGGAGCCTTCACGTAAATACCTTTGGGTGCTATCAAGAAACCCTCATCCAGAGCAAGAAGTGGTGGATGAATATTTAAATTATGCAAAAACATTGGGTTTTGATATTCGAGATGTTATTCGTACAGAACATAAAGAATAGTGGTATATGTCTGATTAAGAAAAAACCATGTTTTTACATGGTTTTTTCTTTTTTATAGTGGATAAATCAAGTATTGTAGTGAGTTGTTTTTATTAAAGTCTAAGAGGTTAATGATGTTTAAGGGCGTGATCTTGTCTGTCATGGCATCATTCACTTTTGGTGTACTTTATTTTTATACTCAATTATTAAGCCAGCTCGATAGTGAGCAAACTTTTGGATGGCGCATTATTGCAACACTACCGTTCCTTACTTTATTTATGTGGTGGAGTGGTGATTTAGCTTATATCAAAAATATCTATCAACGTATTTTGGCTAAGCCTTCTTTACTATTATTATTAATCACAACCTCTATTTTAACCTCAGTACAACTTTGGCTTTTTTTGTGGGGGCCGATGCATGGGCGTGGGTTACAAGTCTCTTTGGGATATTTCTTATTACCGCTGGTTCTTGTCTTAGCTGGAAGTGTGTTGTATGGCGAAAAAATATCAAAATTTCAATGGGTAGCAATTATTCTTGCAGTCATTGGTGTTAGCCATGAGATATGGCGTTTAGGAAGTATTGCGTGGGAAACTGCATTGGTAGCAGTTGGATATTCTGCCTACTTTTTATTACGTAAAAAAATTAAAACAGATAATTTAGGGGGCTTTTGGTGGGATTTGGTCATTATTATGCCCGTTGCGATTTATTTAACTCATACAGGTTTGCTACCATACAGTAAATTTATAGACCAACCAAGTCTTTCTTTGATCATTATTGGGCTTGGAATTTTAAGTGCTATTGGTCTGGGAAGTTATATTCTGGCAAGTCGCTTTCTACCTTTAGTTGTGTTTGGACTCTTGGGGTATTTGGAACCTGTATTACTTGCTTTAGCTTCTTTAGTTTTAGGGGAGAGCATTGGCCAGGAAGAATGGTTCACTTATATTCCGATTTGGTGTGCTGTTTTTGTACTCGTTTTAGAAGGGGCAATTCATCTTTATCAACAACGGCAAAAAGCCCAAAATCTGCAACTTAATATCACGAAATATCAAAAAAGATTAAAAAATGATGAGTTCAATTAGGTTGTCAGAACCTAAAAAGTAAGAAAAAGCAAAAATTTAGCTGCTTTAAACAATAAGATAATAAAAAATAATTATAGGTATTTTATGAATTTATGATGAATTTTAGGAAAATCTAGTCACTAACGTCAGCTTTTGATTCATTCTTGCCAATAATTCCATTACAATTACGGGGTTTTAAAAATCACGCCTAGATATAATTAATTAGAGGACGTATCTGTGAGCAAAGACACTATCATCGCCCTGCACGCTGAACACCAAGGCCGTTGGAAAAACCGTGAAGAAATCGCGGAACGTATGATTGCATTAATCGGTCAATTATACCGTGAAAAAAATATTGTCGTATCTGTTTACGGTCGCTCTTTAATTAACCGTTCTGTTATCCAAATTTTGAAAACTCACCGTCGTACACGTGTTGTAGACGTTGAGCTTTCTGTTGTAAATACTTTCCCAATTTTAGAAGCTTTAGCAAAAGTTGAAAATATTGGTTCTGCAGAAGTTGATATCGGTAAACTTGCTGTTGAATATAAAGAAAAAGGCGGTGATGTTGATGCTTTTGTTGCTCAATCAGTTGAGTCAATCAAAGGTAGCGCAACTTCTGAACAACCTAAAGATGTAGTTCTTTACGGTTTTGGTCGTATTGGTCGTATCTTGGCTCGTTTAATCATTAGCCAATCAGGTTTAGGTCGTGGTTTAAGCCTTAAAGCAATTGTTGTACGTAAGTCTTCTGACGGTGACTTGGCAAAACGTGCTTCTTTACTTCGCCGTGACTCTATTCACGGTACTTTCGCTGGTACAATTTCTGTTGATGAAGAAAACGAAGCAATCATTGCTAACGGTAACTTCATTAAAGTGATTTATGCGTCTAGCCCAAGTGAAGTTGACTATACTGAATACGGTATTGAAAACGCACTTTTAATCGACAACACTGGTAAATGGCGTGATGCTGAAGGTCTAAGCCAACACTTGAAATGCCCAGGCGTTGCACGTGTTGTATTGACTGCACCAAGTAAAGGCGAAATGAAAAACGTTGTATTTGGCGTAAACAACACAGATATCTTAGATGAAGACAAAATCATCTCTGCTGCAAGTTGTACAACAAATGCAATTACTCCAATTCTTAAAGTATTGGATGACAAATATAAAGTTCTTAACGGTCATGTTGAAACTGTTCACTCATTTACAAATGACCAGAACTTAATCGATAACTACCATAAAGCAGATCGTCGTGGCCGTGCTGCTACTTTGAACATGGTAATTACAGAGACTGGTGCAGCTAAAGCAGTTGCTAAAGCATTACCTGCATTGAAAGGTAAATTAACTGGTAACTCTGTACGTGTTCCTACACCAAACGTATCTCTTGCAATCTTGAATTTAACACTTGATAAAGAAGTTGATCGCGAAGAAGTGAATGAATACATTCGTCAAATCTCGATTAACTCTAGCCTTCAAGGTCAAATTGGTTATACCAACTCGACTGAAGTCGTATCAAGTGACTTTATTGGTTCTCGTACAGCAGGTGTATACGATGCTCAAGCAACGATTACTTCTGGTAACCGTTTAACTGCTTACGTTTGGTACGATAACGAAGTTGGTTATAGCTGTCAGGTATTACGTATCGCTGAACAAATGTGCGGCGTAAGCTACAAAAAAATTCCAGCAGAATTGAATGCTTAAGATCATTTAACGATCTATAAAATATTTTCACAAAAAGACCCAGTTTAGACTGGGTTTTTTTACAACCGTACAAAATATATGCTGACTATTTTTTGTAAATAAATGAGAATACAAATTAAGGAAAAAAAGAAAATAGTAAGGGATTGGAATTGTCGCAGTTTAAACGTTTGTTGGTCGTTTTTATATTCATCATTATTGCCAATTTATGTGGTGTACTCATTGCAATATGGGTATTTAAGCACTTTAATATTTATATTCCACTGAAAAATCAGGCAGTTGCTATTGATTTGCAAGAGCCTCTACAGGTTAAGGTTAAAGTACAAGATGCTTTAAATGTGGATGTAAAGGGGCGCGTAAATGCCAGTATTCCAATTGATGAGAAACTGAATATTCCTTTAACACAAACATTAACTCCGCGTGTTTACTTCGATAATATGGTGCCGATTAGCACAACCATTCCGGTCAAAGAAACATTAAAAGTTGAGCAAAATCTACCAATTGATACCAAGGTTCAGGTGCGAGTTTTAGGACGTGATATTACCTTGCCATTGAAAGGGACAATTCCACTAAAACTTGATGTGCCAATTGATATTAATGTCCCACTTGAGCAAAAGGTTCATTTAAAATTTGATGCCCCAGTACGCACGGTATTAAAAGAAAATCTACATATTCCTTTAAAAGCAAGATTAGACACGAATATCCCAATCGAAGGGAATTTAAATGTACCTGTTAAAACTGCATTAAATGCTTCAGTTGATGTGAAAAATACTTTGCCTGTTAAGATTGCAAATGGTGAGTTAAAGATTCCTCTGTCCACTATGCGATTAAATCGAGTATTAGGTTCAGAAACATCACAAAAGACAACTGATCAATAGGGTGGATGCTAATGTTCCGTTCACTCAAGAGTATGTTAATCAGTTTCTTTTTAATGATGATACTTGCCGCTATTATGTTTTGGGTATATCTCAATATTCAAGCAAATTTAGTCGTTTCGGCTCATAATGCCGATATTAGTTTACCTGACTCTTTAGAAACAAAAATTCAAGTTGGTAATACTTTGCAGGTTCAGTCTATTGGTAAACTTGATACAACTTTAGATATAGATCGCCAATTAACTTTACCCTTAAAAGGGAAATATTTGGCAGATTTAAATTTTGCTGTAGAAACACCTATTACGGTAAGTGTCGATTATTCAACGACTCTAAAAATTGATCAGGTTATGCCTTTAGAAACCACCACAGACTTGGTTTATCAAAGTAAGTTTTTACCAAAATTTCCCCTTAAATTAGATATCCCTATTAAATTAGATGTGCCTTTTAATTTAAAACGTAGTTATACCGTTCCCGTTAAAATTGTTTTTGATGGTCCGGTTTATTTTGAATTCGATGAACCTGTAAATTTATCGGTGAAACATCAGTTTAAACCAAGCCTAAACATAAATGATCCTATGGAAATGGGGAATGTCTCTTCATTTAATGCCATCATGTATAATTCTGTGCCAAAAACAAAAGCAAATCTTGATATGCAAATGACCTTACCTCTGCGCAATGTTCATCCTTGATAATTAAATAAATTGGCTAAATTTTATTTTTTATAAGGATCTTATTTGCAAAACTAAAAGCATCTGCTGGATTAAAGATAAAACAGATCGTTATAAATGGAATTGTTCCATTTTCTATTCGAGAATTTTATGAAAATATGGCAGAATAGGCGGTTTTAGAGTTTTTAGAGGATTGGCAGATGCGCTTTGTTGATGAAGCAGTCATTACCGTAGAGGCTGGCGACGGTGGCAATGGCGTAGCCAGTTTTCGCCGTGAAAAATTTGTACCATTTGGTGGCCCAGATGGTGGTGATGGCGGACGTGGTGGAAGTATCTATATTCAAGCTGATGATGATACAAGTACGCTAGTCGATTACCGTTACACACGTAAATTCCGTGCTGAGCGTGGAAAAAACGGTGCAGGTGCTAACTGTACTGGACGTGGTGGTGAAGATGTGGTTTTAAAAGTACCCGTTGGTACAACAATTGTTGATACAGATTCAGGCGATATTATTGGCGATTTGGTTGAAGACGGCCAAAGAATTCTGGTTGCTGGTGGTGGTGAAGGTGGTTTAGGTAACACTCACTTTAAATCATCAACTAACCGAGCACCGCGTAAATGTACGACTGGTACAAAAGGTGAGTTCCGCGAAATTCGTCTTGAATTAAAAGTATTGGCAGATGTTGGTTTGCTTGGTATGCCAAATGCCGGTAAATCTACTTTTATTCGTGCTGTAAGTGCTGCAAAACCAAAAGTGGCAGATTATCCATTTACAACCATGGTTCCAAACTTGGGTGTAGTCGATGCTGACCGCCATCGTTCATTTGTAATGGCCGATATTCCTGGGTTAATCGAGGGTGCAGCAGAAGGTGCAGGTTTAGGAATTCGTTTCCTTAAACATTTGGCACGTACGCGTATTCTTTTACACATTATTGATGTACAACCAATTGATGGTTCAGATCCAGCACATAATGCAAAAGCGATTATGAATGAGTTGGCTAAGTTCTCACCAACTTTGGCTAAATTACCAGTTGTTTTAGTACTCAACAAACTTGATCAGATTGCTGAAGAAAGCCGTGAAGAGTGGTGTCAGCACATTCTAGATGAACTAGAGTGGACTGGACCTGTCTTTAAGACATCGGGCTTATTAAGCGAAGGTACAAAAGAAGTTGTGTATTACTTGATGGATCAGATTGAACAGCAACGTGAACGCGAAGTTGAAGATCCTGAATACGCAGCAGAAGTAAGAGCTTTCCGTGAACAACTAGAAGTTGAAACACGTGAACAAACCATTGCGGCAAAAGAAGCATATCGTGCAATGCGTCGAGCACAACGTCTCGAAAGCATGATGGACGATGATGACGATTTTGACGATGATGAAGACGACAATGATGTAGAAGTCATCTACGTTCGTGACTAGAAAACCGAGGGAAACATGATAGAAGTGGTCGATGGGCAACGTCAGCTCAGTGAGTGTAAACGAATCGTTGTTAAAATCGGATCATCTTTACTTACAGCTAATGGGCAAGGTTTAGATCTAGATGCTATTTCGCATTGGGCGAAACAGATTGCAGATCTACACAATGCCGGACACGAGATTATTTTAGTGTCATCAGGAGCTGTAGCAGAAGGTATGGTTCGTATGAAGCTTGCGAGTCGACCCACCGATCTACCCAGTCTACAAGCCTGTGCTGCAATTGGGCAGATGGGCTTAATTCATACTTGGTCTAGTGTGCTTGAAAACCACGGTATTCGTACTGCTCAGGTTTTATTGACTCATGATGATTTGGCAGATCGCCGTCGTTATCTGAACTCGTGTGATGCTTTGCAAAACTTGATTGATTGGCGTGTGATTCCTGTCATTAATGAAAATGACACGGTGTCTACCGATGAGATCCGTTTTGGTGATAACGATACTTTAGCTGCTATGGTGGCAGGTCAGGTTCATGCAGAATTGCTGATCATTTTAACCGATCAGCAAGGTATGTTTGACTCAGATCCGCGTCATAACCCTGATGCTAAATTACTCTCTACTGTTCGTGCCATGGATGATGATTTATTCGATATGGCCGGCGGTGGTGGTGTGCTCGGGCGAGGTGGCATGGTCACTAAAGTTCGTGCTGCACGTTTAGCTGCTAAATCGGGCTGCCCAACCCTCATCGCGAGTGGTGAAAGTGATAATGTCCTGTCACGTGCGATGGCTGGTGAGATGCTAGGTACTTTATTTACTACAGATAAAGACCGCATGACTGCTCATCAACAGTGGCTTGCTGCTCATTTACAAACAGCAGGTCGTCTTGTGATTGATGATGGTGCTGTTGAAGCGATTAAATTGAAACATCGCAGTTTGCTCCCTGTTGGAGTTAAAAATGTTGAAGGACATTTTGATCGTGGTGATGTGGTTGAATGTGTCGATAAACAAGGTAAACGTATTGCGGTAGGTCGAGTGAACTTTAGCTCACGATCAGCCGAAATTATTAAAGGCTTAGCCTCAGATAAGGTTTATCAAGTACTTGGTGAAGCTCGTTCACTTGAAATGATTCATCGTGATCATATGGCAATTTATTAAGTTTTGCTCAAATAAAAAAGCTCGCTTTATGCGAGCTTTTTTTCTGGCGTTAAACGAGGTAAAACACGATCTTCACCTACCATATATGGATGTGTGGCAAGACTAAGCATGTCTAAGTCTTCCGAGCTATTACCATAAGCATAAATCTGGTGGTAATGCTGTAGCGTATATTGCTGATGTATCCTTAACTTCTTTTGTTCACTACTACAGTCTGGAGTAGAATAGTAACCCGTCATCCTGCCGTTTTTAATTTGAGTTTCGGTACAAATCAACTCGATATCTAGTAACTTGCAAAGTGGAGCAAGATAGACATCAATTGAAGCTGAAACTAATACGACTTGATCACCACGCAATTGATGATGTTGTAACTGAGTAAAAATTTCAGGCGAAAGCGCAGAGACTAACTCTTGTGCGTATTCTTCACCTAATTTTTGTAATTCAATTGCAGGCGTATTTTTAAACATGCTACGGAATAACTTAGCACGCATAGCATGGGCAGGATAAAAGTTAAGATAGTAGGCTTGAATCCATGGCAGAATTTTCAAGCCTTGCTTAACAATGTGACGCTTAGATAAAGCATAAAAGATGAACCCTGTAAAACTATCTTTACTACACAAGGTTCCATCAAAATCGAACAGGGCGAGACTTTTTATAGTCTTATTCGTTTCGCTCGTTGCATACATGTTTCATATCGTCCGTTTACGCGGGTTGCATACCAATTGGTATTATAATCACGACTTAATTTAGGCCCAGAAATTACCACTTGAGGCATAATTGCATAGAGTGGTTCTTTGCCAGTTTTTGATTTATAAAGTTTAGTCAGCGCAATATAAGTTTGAGTACTTTCAAACTTTTTCTCTTTTTCTAATTTAAGATCATCACGGATTTGTCGTGGGGTAACCAATACATTATTTTTTGCAAATACCGTGATCAGTTCTTTTTCTGACTCGCTTTGAGCTGCGCGTGGATCACCATCTTTTGTATAAAGAAGTAGATCGCCATCAAGACTTATATCTTTATCGGTAAGTTCTTTTAGCATTTTTTGAAAAGCTGCATTACGGCTAGAGTACATACCAGAGTTATAATCCGCAAAACGATAAATGGCTTTATCGTAGTCTGCCGGATAAACCATTAAACGATGTATGCCGTAATATAAACCACCGTATTCAGTATATAGGTCATCGCGGAGCGCAGCAGTACTCATACTCGAACGCTTATTGGCTTTCGCATAATTAATATGAACTTGCATTGAGCCCAAAGTCGTAATAGGGTTCATTTTCTCGCCAATATCTTGACCAACCAATTTGGCTGCACCAGTTAAGGCACTCACATGATAGTGTTTAGCCATGAAGTCGAAAATTTCTCGGTAAAGTAAGTCGAGTTCTTTCTCGGTTTTAACTTTACGCATTTGACTCATATAGTTGTTATCAGGAGAGGGCTGAGTTCTTAGAACTTCTTCAAAGTAACCAGCAATTGTTCCACCAACGGTTTTGCCAAGCTTATCTTCAAATTTTTCATTTAAACGTGTACTAACTTCTTCAACTGCCTTTTGTCCTAACCCAGGCACTTGAGGGTTGGCAACAAAGTTAGATTCCTGATCCACTACAGCCACAATACTACAGACATTTTTCTTGGTTTTAGGAATATCCAAGTCTTTCATAATGTCATCAATATCTTTAGCCCATGACTCACGGTCATGCACACGCGATGGAATTAGACGTTTAATCTGTTGGCTTTCTAGTTCAGGCTCATCATTGTTTGACCACCAAGCTTTATCACCACAAGCAGCTAAACTCATGCATACGGCAGCCATGCCGAATGATTTTAATAAAAAACGGGAAGACAACGGTTTGTTCATGGCGAGGAAAGCACCTGCATAAAAAGATGAGCCGATTAAGCGGATGAAGTATACTATGTTGATCATCAATTGTATGAATATATATGTATATTGGTCCCTATCAACTGTCAAATAATTTAATTGTTGCTCCTATGGCGGGAGTTACTGACCGTCCATTTAGAACACTCTGCAAGTATTTTGGCGCAGGCCATGCAGTCAGTGAAATGATGACTGCTGATAAAACTTTGCGGATGAGCAAAAAGAGCCTCTACCGTGCGAACTTTGATGGTGAACTCGCTCCAATCTCTGCTCAAATTGCAGGTTCTGATCCTGAGCAATTGGCAGAGGCTGCACGTTATCAAGTAGCAAATGGCGCGCAAATTGTTGATATCAATATGGGATGTCCTGCCAAGAAAGTATGTAATAAACTCGCAGGTTCAGCGTTATTGCAAGATGAAGACTTAGTGGCCCGAATACTTGATGCAGTGGTCGCTGCTGTTGATGTTCCCGTGACTTTGAAAACCCGTTTGGGCTTTTTAAATGGTCAGGAAAATATTTTAAGAGTCGCAAAAAGGGCAGAAGAAGCGGGGATTGCCGCGCTAGCTTTACATGGCCGTACTCGCGAAGACATGTATTTAAATACAGCGCGTTATGATTTGATCAAACATGTTAAAGAATTAATCAATATTCCACTTATTGCGAACGGTGATATTGATAGTCCTGAAAAAGCAAAATATGTACTCGACTATACTGGGGCAGATGCAATTATGATTGGTCGAGCTGCTCAAGGTCGACCATGGATTTTTCGTGAAATTGCTCATTATTTAAAAACTGGTGAACACTTAGCTGCACCTAATATTGAAGAGGTGAAGCAGGTGTTACTAGGACATTTATCAGAACTTTATCAATTTTATGGTGAATACTCTGGCTGCCGTATTGCCCGTAAACACATTGCTTGGTACACCAAAGGATTACGTTCGAGTAATGAATTCCGCCAAAATATGTATAAAGTTGAAAGCACTGCTGAACAGGCAATAGTAGTCGAAAATTATTTTAATCAGTTATTAGCTGAAGGCAATTTGATGAGTGATGTTCAGGTTGAGCAGGTTAACTTACTAGAAACCCATTAAATAAAAAGCCAGTATATGATTACTGGCTTTTTAAGATTTACTCATCTTCTAGCATTTCTACAACTAACTGGTTAACCAGATCAGCAGCATCTAGCTCTCGTATTTGAGAGACATTACTACCCGCCCAAAAAGCACCGAAGCCATAGTCTTTATTCTTGCTTGCAATGGCATTTAATTGCTTGGCTAGATCGTATGCATATGGATATTCGGGTTGAGGAGGGCGATTAGGTAAATCAATTTGTGTGTGCCAATGGTTGAGCAGGCCACGGGCTGGACGCCCAGAAAGACTGGCGCTGATTTGTGTTACAGGTTCATTAAATAAAGCTTTACGATACTCGGCAGATGCATTTGATGTATGGCATTGAACAAATGCTGTTCCGAGTTGAACCGCAGCAGCTCCTAAGCTCAACATATGCCGTGCCTGTGCTCCATTCATAATACCGCCTGCAGCTACCACAGGTGGTTTGCAATGCTTGACAATAAGGTGTACTAAATCGCTCGTTTTAATTGCTGCATCAAAGGCTTTATTAAAGATTCCACGATGTCCGCCTGCTTCAATCCCTTGAGCAATAATAATATCTATACCAGCCGTTTCAATGGCTTGTGCTTCAACTAAGTTGGTAGCAGACACCATCGTGATAATTCCGGCATCTTTTAATGCCTGAATTTGATGGGGATGGGGAATTCCAAAATGAAAACTTACCGCTTTAGGTTTGGTTTCTAATACGACATTTAGAAAATCATCGTTATCAAGAAAACTTGGATAAATACAGTTTAACTTTTGAGGAGGCTGTTCTCCGAACTTTTCAAATTGTGGGCGTAAATATTCAATCCATTGAGCAGAAGTTTGAAGATTAAGTTGCTCGGGTTGATGACAGAAAAAATTAACCTGAAATGATTTTTCTGTAAGTGTTTGGGTTTTTAAAATCTGTTCACGTGCACTTTGTGCCGTATTTGCACCTAGACCTAAGGACCCAAGACCACCCTGATTAGAAACTTCTGCTGCAAGTTCAGGTGTAGATACACCTGCCATAGGGGCAAGAAAAATTGGATGTTTAATTTCAAGTTGTTGTAATAGGTCCATTTTATTCACCTCATTTCTTTCTGTTCACCATAACGTGAAAGCAGAACCAAGAGCAAATAATATTGGGCATTTAGTTTTTAAATATTTAGTTCTTAAACATTGATAAGTTCTGATTTTTTAAAGTGGAGTAACATGAAATAAAGAGCCGATCCAGCTTGAAAAGCCCATCGCTAAAATTCCCCACAAGGTAATGCGTAGACTCCCTTTAAGCTTGGAAGTACCTGCGAAATGACTTGATAGCGCTCCTAAAAAAGCTAATGAAATAATGCCAAATATTAAGACTGTTTTTTCGATCCATATATCTGAACTGAGTAAAATAGCCAGCATAGGAAACAATGCCCCAAATGAAAATGAGCCAGCTGAAGCTAATGCGGCTTGAATAGGATTTGCTGCGGTATTTTCATGAATACCTATTTCATCACGCGCGTGAGCCCCTAAAGCATCATGATTTGTAAGTTCAGTAGCAACTTGTAGCGCTAAATCAGGTGCTAAGCCTCTGGATATATAAATTTGAGTGAGTTCGTCCAGTTCACGCTGCGGATGCTTTTTAAGTTCTTGTTCTTCAAATTTTAAGTCGGCTTTTTCAATATCTTCTTGTGATTTTACTGAAATATATTCTCCTGCAGCCATAGAGGTTGCACCGGAAATTAAACCAGCAATACATGCAATAAGAAGTGTATGAGCAGAAGCCCCACTTGCAGCCATTCCCATAATTAGACTAGTAACAGAAATAATTCCATCATTTGCCCCTAAAACGGCCGCCCTTAACCACCCTGAGCGGTGAATAAAATGATGTTCTGGATGTTGAGAAAAGGACATGTTTTCCCCTATTTGTAGTTATAAATTTTTATCTTATCCTATAAGATTATTTACAATAATACGATTAAAAAATGTGTCATTATAGGAAAAACAAACAGATAAGAACTTTTTAAAACATAATATTAAAGGAGATAAAATGAACAATTTAAAGAACTCATCTACTTATATAAACAGTGTCATTTATGGGTTTAATTATAATACTTATTGATTAAATTTTAATTTGATTGCTACGCAAGCATTCTACCTATTGTACTCTAGAGGTCCCAATGAATAGCAAAACAATAAAATCTATAACTCGTTCCTTTATCGTTGTTGGTTCGATCTGTCCAGCTTTAGGCCTCTTAAGTATTGAGACTAGTTTTGCACAAGAGATTGTTAATCAAGAATATAAACCAGGTAATCCAATTTATGATAAATGGGATCAATTTTATAAAATTGAAAAGACTCAACCTGAAAATGCCGAGAAGTTATTATTAGAACTTGGAGAGATGACGCCACAAGATATTAAAGTTTGGAAAAGCTTAACTTATTTACAAATTCGACTAGGGAAACAAGATGCAGCTTTGCAAAGTCTAAGAAAAGCAGAGGCATTAGATCCAGCAGATGATAATTTAAAACTCCAAGAAGCTTATCTACTGAATTCTCAAAAAAATAACAAAGAGGCTTTGGTGGTTTTTAAGGAACTTACCCAATCTAAAGATGCTGATATTGCGAGTAAAGCGACACAGGCTATAAAAAATCTGAGTGGAGGAGAGGTCAAAACTTATTTCCGTGATGTGTATTTTGCGCCTTCATATGAATCACGTTACGACGATGTAATTTTCCCACTTAAAGCTCGCTATGGTAAGAACCTCGATAATGGTCGAGCGCAGGTGTATGGCTTTTTAAATCTAAACCGCGATACTCAATCTCAAGGTGGTGTACGACCTGAAATTATTGATGAAAATGCAGTAACTCTAGGTGTAGGTGCTAATTATCAACCTTGGACTTCTATACCTGTGCGCATGTATTTAGAAGTAGGTGGAAGTTACGATCTGATTGATCGAAATAGAGATAAATTTCGTGAAAGTGTTGTCGGTGGGGTGACAGGTTATCAAGAATGGTATTCTCAAAATAATTGTGATCAGTCACTTTGTTTTAATGAGTACTTCACTGATTTATATGGCAATGCTGCGACTTATTCTAGAGAAGATTATAATGTTATTGGCGATTTACGCTTACGTACGGGTTTGAATGTCTATAAGGGTGAAACAGGCACTGTACAAGCTTATATGAAATTGCATGGCTTAGCTGACAGTAAAGATGAATATTACAATAATTTATTTGAATATGGCCCAGGTATTTCATGGCAGCCTTTTAATTATCAACCAATAAAACTACGTGTTGAACGACTATATGGCAATTACTTTAAAGATGTGCCAGTAAATACGAAAGATCATTACAACAATACTCGAGTAGAACTCGTTTTTTATAAGGATTTCTAAAGTGAATAAAGTTTTTATATCTATTGTATTTGGAACCCGTCCTGAATTAATCAAACTTGCCCCTGTTATTTTATTGGCAAAACAAGACCCTCGCTTTCAAGTTGAAGTGATTTTTACTGGACAGCATGACGAACTAGTAAGAGATGCGATAGATTTCTTTGGGGTTGAAATTGACCACCGTCTTAAAATTATGAATGCTGGACAAAGTTTAAATCAGCTCTTAATTCATGGTTTGAGCCAAATCGAGAATGTATACACTGATGGGCAAAAACGAGATGCAATTGTTATTCAGGGTGATACAACAACTGTTTTAGCAGCTGGCTTAGTCGCGTTTTCAATGAAAGTCCCTGTTGCGCATGTTGAAGCTGGTTTACGTTCTTATGATTTAGATCATCCTTTTCCAGAGGAGGGAAATCGTCAGTTGGTTTCACGTATTACTAAATGGCATTTTGCCCCGACTGAACAATCAAAAAGAAATTTACTCAATGAACAAATTCCGTCAGAGCTCATTACGGTTACAGGCAATACAGTTGTTGATGCGGTGTATTTAGGGCGTAAATTAATTGCTGAAAAATCTGATTTGAAGAACCGGCTTGAACCTTATGGAATTCAATTAAAGCAAGATGACAAAGTAGTACTTATTACTGCCCACCGTCGTGAAAATTTTGGCGGTGGAATTCAAAATATTTGCAATGCGGTTGAGCACTTAGCTCAAGCACATCCTGATTTACATTTCATTTGGCCTGTACATTTAAACCCAGCCGTCCATGACGTAGTCCATGATAAGTTTAAAGACCATTCCCAAATTCATCTTGTTAAACCATTAGACTACCCAAGTCTATTGGCAGTGATAGACCGATCTACTTTTATTTTGACGGATTCGGGAGGCTTACAAGAAGAAAGTCCATCATTTAATAAGCCAGTTTTAATCTTGCGGGACACTACCGAGCGACCAGAAGTGGTTGAGGTGGGGGCAGGCGTTTTGGTGGGGACAAATCAAGAAAAAATTATTGAAGAAGCTGAAAAGTTACTCACTGACCAACAGCACTATGAAAAAATGGCGCATGTAGAAAACCCATTCGGCGATGGGCAAGCAGCTCAACGTATTCTCAATCAAATTGCTAAATCTTATGAATTGGCATAATCATGATTTAAGGATCTCGTCTCATTTATGGTTTTGTTGGCATGACCATAAGTGAGGCGGTACCATAAGCTCACAATATTAACGCACCAGCGGCTCATGTAATGAGGACCATCAAAAATATAAACAGTTTTACCTTCATATGCTTTTAGCTGAGAAATAATTTCCCAAGGATATGCGGCTCTAAATTGCCCATTCTTTTTCACTCTAAAAGCTTCTAATACTATAATTACTTTGTCTTTTCCAAGTTTATCTTCAAGCTGATCTAAAATATGTTTGGCCTGTTTAGGTGATCGAACGCCTACGCCAACACCATCTTGGAAAAAAACTCCCGTATGGTCAGGCAGCCAGCTTTTAACCCATAAATCATAATTTTCAGGCTCAGTTTCGCCACTATAAATACTCACCCAGACTGGTGAAGGAAGCTTCGATAACACATGACCTAAAGCACTGACTCGTAGCCAAGTTGGATCTGCTTCTACCGGAAAGTAATAACCTTTAAATGCTGTTTTTTGCTCTTTTATAATTTGGGCAGATTTTTCGCCTAATTCAATGACATTAGCCCGAGCTTTAGGTTCATTATATTCACCGGCTAAGCCCAATATGAGATTTTTTGCCCAAGGTTCTTGTTTAATCTTTTCTAAATTAATAGCTTTTTCCCATTGTGGAAAATTTGATTCTTTCCACCAAGATTTAGATTCAACAACAGACCATTGGGGAACAAATGTATCAACACCTAAATAGTGCCAATTTCCTTCTGGAGGAGTAGTGTTATTGTCAGGTTGCCAGAAAACACCTTCAATATGAGGGGCTTGACCTTGATGTTTGAAAAGCCCCGCATATACGATGACACTACATATAATTAAAATAATAAAAGCAGCTATTTTAATTGGTATCTGTTTTCTCATTATTTCGTCTTAACCAGTACCACAAGAAGATAATTATTATCATAATTGCAGAGATAATCACAACTAATAAGAAGAAAGAAGACTGTTGGACTAGAGGCGCCTTTTGATTTCCGACAATGAGTTTTTGTAAAACATAGATATTTCCATTTTCTGAAACCAGCATTTTCGTCACGTTGTTTGGAATTTTATGTTGTATTTTTTCCCAAAGGTGCATAAACGTTTGTGCGCCACCTTGTGAGTCGGTAATCACATCAAAGCGGTTATTGTTATAACTGACAATAAAACCATTTTGGGCAGCAGGTGCATAAATAATATCCTGATGCATTAGTACTTGTTGTTGATAAATATCTTTGTTAACGCGGACATTTACAGATTGTGGCGCGCTCGGTGAATAACGGACTAGGTTGAGAGGCATTGGTGCTTGGGTTAAAAGCATTTTTTTCGCAGTTTGACCTAACACAATCGCGATATTTAATGCACCAGATTGACCATCAACCGCAATTGTGGGGGTTGTTGCTAAAGTCACTGAAATTGCGGCTACACCATTTTTAAGTTTATGAGGTAGCTTTACAGTAGATTTGGCTGTATCAATCCAAAGTGAACCATGTGCGTTAGGTAAACATTGGGAATTGGCTATCACTGAATTTTCCAGCTTTAGACTAAAATTTGTCGTATTAGAAATAGCTTTTGCAAAAATATTGAACTGACGGTTTACTGGGTCTGAAGCAAGGTCGGCTGTTTTCATGCTTCCAGCAAGTCCTCCATCAATCCAAGCTGTAATATTGGAACCTTGTAATAAACCACTTTGAATACGAAGTGCGATTTGTCCTTGCAAGATATCGGTTGGTTGCCATACCGCAGGGAAATCAAGAAATAAGTTTTTTTCAGCGTGATTTAATCTGAAATCTTGAATACCTAAATCGGCGAGTGTATCGATTTTTTTAAATTGAGCCCATGTTGGATTAGATATTGTATTTGGAAAAACTGCGTTTCCTGTACTCAATTGTTGTACATAAGAAGAATTAATTAGTCCATTTACTGCGCTCGTTAAATCTTGTTGAGTATGATAAGTAATTGATAAGGTAGGCACACCTTCTACAGGTTTTGCAATTTGTACTAGTGCTCCGCCTTTTAGTGGTGCTGCTGAGCGAATAACTTCAATAATAAAGTTTGTTTCAGGATTTAAATTGGTTTGTCCTGAATCAACCCATTCAACAGGTGTTATGGAGGTCCATGAACTTGCTAATCTGGCGAGCATGGAGGCTTCTATAATCTCTTTACGGTTGTATTTTAAAATACCAACAAATGGAGTAGGCCGTCTCGCTTGTGGGTTATATAAAGCATCTGGCAAATCTTTTAAGCGATATTCATTACGAATAGGTGTAAAGTCGAGCTGGGAATTACTTAAATAAGTTAGGTGATCAATATCTTCTGTACAGAATGTTTCTTTGGTTTGATTCAGCGTAGTCGGTTTCGCATATTGTTGAATAATAAAATCTAAACGGTGAAAACCACTCTGACTTGCTGGAATATCAAATTTGACTTGACCATCCCCACTTAGGGTAGTGTTATAAATGAGTTTATCATCATATTTTACAAGTAAAGTTGTATCGCTTTCAGTGGAATAATCACTTGAAAATTGAATGTTTTGCCACTGGGCACCTTTGCCAATATAGAAAAAATGAGGCTCGACTGTGTATTTAGTAGAAGTACTAATATCGTCCAGTTCCCATGTATACGCATGAGCAGACATGGCGAGCATAAGACTGGTGCTGGCAAGGAGCACTTGAGCTGTTTTGTAAAGATCAAAAGTCTTTTTCATTTATTTTTTCTCCTTGCTACGTTCCGTTTTGTACCATTGAAGGGAGTTGCCCTGTATTTTATTTTTAAGCATGTCATATGCGGCTTTAAAAACAATAAATAGAAATATTTGTGAGTAACTTACGTAAGATAGAACTGAATAAAAGTAGAGTTCTGGTTTAACTTTTTCGAGTGAAAGCGTAAACCACATTTGTGCCACATATAGGCAAAATGACAGTCCCCATAGAGTTGTGAATGGGCCTGGAACTGAAATACCCGCAATATCAAGTATGCCAAGGGTTAACGTGATATGACTCCAGAATAAAGCGGGTACAAAAAGTATGTAGCACATAATGTTGTTAAGAATTTCAATTCCGATAGGAAAAGGCGTTCTTAATGCGACGGGTAAATATTTACGAGTCACATAAAAATTACCTTGGGTCCAACGTGAACGCTGTTTAACAAACACACTCAGAGATGGAGGATCTTGCTGCCAACCAATTGCATAGGGCACCCATTTAATCCGTTTTTGACCAATGAAAATCCTAAAACTCATTTCTGTATCATCGACCAATGACTTTTCATCAAAACCGCCTAAGGTTTCTAAAGCATCACGCCAAATCACATAGTTAGTACCCATTAATGTCGATAGCTCAAAACGTTGCCAACGACCGCCTTGGAAAATCCATTGGAAAAAGATGAACTCAATGGCAATAAATCGGGTCAAAATACTATCTTGCCAATTACGTGTTCTTACTTTTCCATTAACGGCTACTAATTTTTTATCGGCAAGTAGGGTTTGAGCTAGCAAGCGAACACAATCGGGTTCTGGTGTACTGTCCGCATCATAGACAACAATCAATTCGCCTCTAGCATGGGGGAGGCCATTATTAAGCGTTCTAGATTTACCTTTCCCCCCCATTCCTTTAGGAACATTAACAATCTTTATGCAAGGATAAATTTTTGCCAAATTTTCGGCGATTTCTAGGGTGTTATCCTTTGACCCATCATTAATGAGTAAAACTTCATATGCTTCGGCTGGGTAATCTTGTTGAGCAATTGCATGCAAAGTATCTTCAATCACAACACCTTCATTATAGGCAGGGATCAAGACACTCAAAACGGGCCATCTCTCTGGTATTGGAAGGTTTTGTAACTCTTTTTCTGCTGTTTTTGAATATTTCCAAGCTTGATAACTTAACCACGCCCAAAATGCTTGTGGAATCCAAATCCCTAAAAATCCAAATAAGAAGAGAATATCAATGGGAGCCATTTGATTTAACCCTCCTGATAATAGACGAGATGAGCAAGACTAATAAAATCAACCCGATTACAAGAGAGAACCATGAAATATAGCTACCAAACGTACCAAGGAGGTCAGGGTAGGTACTCGTCAGAATTAGATCGAGTGGAACTACAACAGTACTTAAACCGATAAAAATGTATCCAAGGAAATTAGTTTTTACATGCTCTGGCGTACTTATGTAATTAATCTTATTAAATTTCCAAGATATTCCGAGTTGAGGATATCGAATATTTGTTGTGGGTAGATCAGCAGGAGGATTAATAATAATTTCATACCCAGAAATATGACCGTTAAAACGTTTAGCCGAATAAAATAAATGCTGTTTTTGCTTAATTTCTCTAGAGGGTAACGGGAGCTGCGAAGGGTTAAATTGAATAATATAACTACCAGCGGTCTGTGAAATTAAATTTTCATCCCATCCCGTTGAGACAAAAGCAGCCATTGGGCGCAACCCAATTGCAGTCGAAAATGTGGCTTTAGCCGCAAAATATTGAGGTTGCTCTGATTTATAAAGTGCAATCGGAATCGCACCTTGGCTGACTGCTTCTTTGAGCAAGAAATAATGAGAAAAGCTAAAAACTTCATCCGGCAATATAATGCCAGGCTTGAACCCTTTATGAATAAGTCGTTGAAAGCTATCCGAGCTGATCTGGTCAATTGTAAAGATAGGCCACCATGTATCCTGATATGGAAAAAACATTGAAAGATCATCGGTACTCTGAACTTCTGTTTTTGTTTGTTCCGTTTTAATCTCACAATGATAATATTGCCGATAGAACTGCTGTAAAGTGGCATCAGGATACTGACTAGATGCAATAATAATTCCACAAATATTAAGAAGATTAGACATTAAGTAATCTCCTCTTCAGGTGGAATCTGAATAACTTTATATTCGACTTCAAGCCGCAAAGTCATAATTTCTTTTAGCTTTTTAATAAATTCAGGTTCTTCATCCGTTTTTTGCTTGCGAATTACAATGCTGTATATAGTTTCAAGATCATCATCAGCAAACTGGAAAACGATTTCTTGTGGATGATGTTGGCTCAAAATTTTAATCATTTCATTTTGAGTGGTTTTCCACACATCGTCGCCTAACATTTCTTTAATTAAGCTTCGGTTGAGAATACTAATTTCAAAGACTTCATAGTCTTGAATGTGATGATGATCAAGAAGCTTAAAGAAACTGCGTTGAAAATACTTGAGTGCGCTAAGCGGGAAAATATCACGGCGATAATTACGGTCATAACTTTGAATATCGCGGTATTTTTGAACGTTAATTTCAATATTATGGCGAACAGCACTCAGAAAAAGAGGAATGAGGGGAATAATAAAAAGTAAAAGAAGCTGACGTTCAATATGCGTCTGAGCCCCTAAGTCGAGTAGAAAATATACTGCAACACCGATAAAAGCGAGTAAGCCCACAATTAAGGATGCACCAACTTGTAAAAAAGCTCCAGAAATTAAAAGAATGAGAATAAAAATCCAGCTTCCTCTAAAACTTACAGGTAACCACTCATACGCCACCATGCCCATAAATAGATGAGCTGCGATAATCCATAAGACGAGTGTTCTTCCAGGGTTCTTTTGTTGCATGTGAGCTATAGCTACCTTATTGTAATGTTAATTTTTTTATACTTTTATTACTAAATGTGAGACATTGCGAAGTTGTTGTTGTTTATGGCCTTTTTTAAGTATCTATTATGTTTATTTGTAGAACAAAGTCTCACTATAGTCAAATACTGTTATTATTTTTTAATTAAAAATAAACACTTAAGACGTAATTCTTATTTAAATACTCTTGAAAGTTTCAATTGCTTTAAGACGAGTTTCCTTTAAATCTACAATTGGTTTTGGATAATTTAACTGAATATTCGTTTTAGTCGAGTAGGGCTCATGAATGGCTTTATTGTCTAGATGAGCTAATTCTTCAACCCATTGACGAATATAATCTCCATTTGGATCAAATTTCTTTGATTGAGCAATAGGGTTAAAAATTCTAAAGTAAGGTACGGCATCAGTTCCGGTAGAAGCACACCATTGCCAGCCACCATTATTTGCTGCTAAATCCCCATCGATTAAATGCTCCATAAACCATTGTTCACCTACTCGCCAATCGATGAGTAAGTTTTTACATAAAAACATAGCGGTAATCATGCGAACACGATTATGCATCCATCCCGTTTTTAAAAGTTGACGCATTCCAGCATCAATAATCGGTATACCTGTCTGGCCCGTTTGCCATGCAATTAGGTGCTCTGGGTTGTGATTCCACTTAATTTTCTGAGTGTCTTTTTTAAACGGAATATGTTTAGAAACATGGGGGAAATCAAATAAAATATGTTGATAAAATTCTCGCCAAATGAGTTCATCTAACCAAGTCTGCTGGCCTTCATTTGTCAAATGAAAGTTGCCATGTTCAGCCCTAAAAAGAGCTTGCAGGCACTGGCGGATAGACAAAATCCCAATGTTTAAGTAGGGGGAAAGTTGGCTAGTTCCTCTTACATTGGGAAAGTCACGTTCTAATTTATAATCAGATAAACGATCTTTAATAAATATGTCGAGCTGCTCTAGAGCAAAATTTTCTCCAGCTGGCCATAAGCCTTGTTGCTCTTTAGAAACAGAAGGATCAAAAAAAGCTTCAATATCTTCTAGAGTTAAGCTGTTTATTTTTGAAAAAGACGCTGGATAGCTACTTTGCTTTTCAGGAATTGGATAGCATTGAGGTAAACCACTGATATCCAATTTTGAATAACATGCTTTTTTAAATGCACCGAAAACCTGATAGGGCTGCTGTGACTGATTGCGAATAGAGCATAAAGGAAAAATCGTACGGTCATGGAATAAAAAGAGCTCTTTACCTTGTTGATTTAAAAAATCTTGTACAGTTTTATCTCTTTTTAATTCATTAACGCCGATCTCTATATTTGAATAGACATTTTCAATATTAAGTTGAGTGCTAAGTTCACCAATATAATCAGCGATATCTTTCCAGTAAGGAATGACTTGGATAATAAGGGGAATATTAAGTTGTTCTAGTTCTTTTTTGAGTTGTTGAAGTTGACGTAAATAGAAATTAATTTTTATAGGCGCATCGTGATGCATTTTCCATTGTTCAGGCGATAAAATAATTAACCCAATACAAGGCCCTTGTTGAGAGGCATGCCATAAAGCAGCATGGTCTCGAACTCTCAAATCTTGACGAAACCAAATTAGCTGATTTACGTTTGACATGAAAATTGGCCCTTATAGAGTGAGGTGAGTTAAAGGATTATTATCAAAATATTATATAAAAATAAATACATAAAAAAAGCAAAGCCGAAGCTTTGCCCTTATCATCTTTAAAGATGAATTAGTGGTGATGACCACCAGCACCGTGTACGTGACCGTGATCTAATTCTTCTTGAGAAGCATCACGGATTTCTACGATTTCAACTTCAAAAGTTAAATCTTGACCAGCAAGTGGGAAGTTAGCATCAACAACAACGTTGTCGCCTTCAACCGCTTTAACAGTAACGATCTGTACGCCGTCATCTGTTTGAGCTTGGAATTGCATACCAGGTTGAATGTTCTCAACACCTTGGAACATTTGAGCTGGAACTTCTTGTACTAGGTCTGGGTTGTATTCGCCATAACCTTCAGCAGCTGGAACGTTAACAGTGAATTTTTCACCAACAGTTTTACCTGTTAATGCATTTTCTAAACCAGGAATGATATTGCCTGCACCGTGCAAATAGGCAAGTGGTTCACCTTGAGATTGATCAAGTGTTTCACCCTCAGCGTTTGTTAATTTGTAGTGGAATGAAACCACGTGGTTATTTGCAATAGCAGTCATGTTTTTGATCCATTCAATCAATTGAAGCGTACATCATAAAGTGAAAAATAAATTTTGTAGACTACAAAATCTTAATCTTTGGCACTTTTTCTGATGCGTTTTTATATAAATAGGGACGAACTTAAAAAATTCAACTTAATACAGCTTAATTTTTGGACGTACACGTCTTGTAAGTAAATCTTTCATTGTGAGTAGTCCAGCCTGAGTATATCCGTGAATCGTTGCTTGATGTAAACGATATAAAGAGACATACATTGTTTTTGCAATATAGCCTTGTACGCTGACATCTCCAAGTAATTCTCCAACGGCTGTATGACGACTTAAAGACACGAGAGAACCTTTGTCGTTAAATGTAAACATCGGCTGTGACCGGCCATTTAGTCGAGCAGCCATAGCATCAACTAAGAAGCTGGCCTGTTGGCTTGCAACTTGAGCACGTGGGCCAAGTGGAGGATGTCTTGCATCAAGTTGGCAATGAGCACAGTCACCAAACGCAAATACATTTGGATCAGAATAGGTCTGCAACGTTGCATAGACCATCAGGCGGTTAATGTTATCGCGTTTAAAATCGGTAAAACTTTCTAATACCTTTGGTGCTTTTACGCCTGCGGCCCAAACGGTAATATCACTTTTGAGTTGGTTGCCATTGCTAAAGTAGATGCAATGCTCATCAATTTTTTCAACGCGGTGTTGAGTTAAAATTTCAACGCCCATTTTTTTGAGTTGCCCAGCACTGTGTTCAGCAGTTTTATCGCTTAGAGCAGGTAAAATACGTTCAGAAGCTTCAATCAGTGTGATTTTGACTTGGTTTGGATGAATCTTCTTTAAACCATATCGATAAAAGTTTTTAGTTGTTTCAATTAACTCAGCTGCCAGCTCTACACCTGTTGCTCCCGCACCAACAATTCCAATATTTAAAGTTCGTTGATTGGGTTGATTTTGAGCTTCAATATAAAGATGTAATAAATCTTGCTGGAAAATATCGGCTTGTTTTCTGCTATCAAGGAAATGGCAGTTTTCACGCACTCCAGTGGTATTAAAATCATTTGATACCGAACCAAGCGCTAAAATAAGTGTGTCATAACTTAGCTCTTGCGAATGATTCTGTTGATCCTTAGACACTTGAGGGGGCATTAGTTCAATTAATTTTTTATCTTTATTAACCCCAACTAATGTTCCGAGCACAAATTCGTAATGATGTTTTTCTGAGTGCGCAAAATAGTTAGTTTGTTCTTCGTGTGGATTTAAAGAGCCAGCAGCAATTTCATGAAGCAATGGTTTCCAAATATGAGTAAGGTTTTGGTCAACCAATGTAATCTTTGCTTTACGGTTTTTCCCAAAAGTTTCACCGAGTTGTGTTGCCAGTTCTAAGCCGCCAGCACCACCACCAACAATTACAATATGATGTAAATTTTGGGTCATTTTTTTCACCTAATTATTTTTCTATAAAAAAAGATGGCTAAATTATGCCATCTTTTATTTATAAAAATTATTGTGCGTCTGTGCACAATTTGATGTTTTTAGTGCGAATCTACTGGGTAGAGTTTAGCAGCACTATGTTCACTTGATGAAAAAATAGAGAAGAGGCTAGAAAACCACATTGCGATTTTTTGGAAAATATTGGCTTCTTCAATATGTACGTTATCTTCGATTTGAAGACTGCGGATAAGTTGATTATTTTGATAAATCGATACTGTTGCCAAACTTACGACTTTCATTAATGGCGCAGTTAATTGTTTTTCATTGAGTTCAATGTTTACATGGGTCTGAGTCGTTTCAAGTGGAGTAATCACATTGAGCTGTTGATTGCTATCAAGTACTTGAACGCGTTGAGTCACATTATCAAAAGTATTTAAGTCAATTGGTGCTGGGTCTGCATATAAAGATGTCGTTACAATTGTTGGTTGCTTTGTTTCAACCTTAAACATTTTTAAAGTCGACTTTACAACAGGTAGTTCAGCAATTAATTTCTGCTCAGGAATAATCACTTCATCACGTGTATAGGCGTAAGCAAGATTCATTAATTTATCTGCAATCTCAGCGCGTTTTACAGCACTCGGTGTACCTAAAACAATGACTAATAAACGTCTTTGAGTTAAGTCAGATGAGAATGAAGGACGTGAAGCTGTGAGTGCCAAGTTATAACCTGCTGCTTTGGTATATCCCGTTTTAAGGCCATCTACATATGGGTCATATTTGAGCGCAAGGTTTGTCGCATGATGGAAGCGTTGGTTATAGCTAAAGCTTGGCATTTTTGAATAATGTAAATATTCAGGGGTTTGTTTAATTAATGCCTGACTTAATAAGCTAAGGTCGTGTGCTGTAGTGAAATGATCAGGCATCGTAATTCCGGCAGGATTACTAAAATGAGTATCTTTCATACCCAAAGCTTGAGCTTCCTGATTCATACGTTGTACGAAGCGCGGAACATCACCAGAGATTTTTTCAGCTAAAGTCACGGCTGCATCATTAGCAGACATCACGATTAAACCTGCCAATAACTGATCAACTGAAATTTGTTCACCAGCTTTAAGATACATTTGTGATTCATCCCACTGCACAACACTAACCACTGGAGTTGCAGTAATGATTTCTTCTTTTTTCAGTTTTCCAGCTTTAATCTCTTTTAGGGCAATGTATGCAACCATCATTTTGGTTAAAGATGCTGGTGCACGTTGAACATGGCTATTATGCTCAGCAATGATTTGACCCGATTGAGTATCTACAATAGTCCATGCAGCAGCTTCAACACTTTCAGGTGCAATATTGAGTAATGCAGCATTGGTTAGGGTAGTACAAAAAATACTAAAGAGGGTAAAAAGAGATAGAAAAAATTTCACGGATGACCTTAACTTTCACTGGCAAATACGGGACACAGATGCACAGCATGCTATGCCTTTTTTTCGTGGAAGGCTAGTGGGAATTGTTGCCAAAAAATACATCTACGCAAGACGATACAAAAAAGTGATAATCTAATGTGAAGCCGTTCTTATTTTTAAATTGAAGAATTTATGTTGCATTATCAAATTGAGTTCGATGATTACAAACAGCACCTCGTTCACGTGACAATTCGTTTTTTAGCCAACCCGAATCAGGAACTTTGGTTACCAACGTGGATTCCGGGTAGTTATCTAATTCGAGAGTTCTCAAAACATATTGAATCCGTTAAAGCTTATGATGAAGCTGGACGTCTACTGGACATTAAAAAAACGAGCAAGAATCGCTGGCGTTTATTTAATACAGACCACGAATTAATGACGATTGAATATGATGTATATGCATATGATTTGTCTGTCCGTGGTGCGTATGTAGACCAGACTCGTCTATATATTAATCCTGCGTGTGTATGTTTAGCGTTAGAGGGGCAGGAGCAGTCTGCTTGTGAAGTCGAAGTTTTCTTGCCGGATGAATTAAAGCATTTTCAGTTAGCAACAGGCTTAGCTTCAAAAAGCTTAGTTAAAGGTCGATTTACTTTAAAAGCAGATCACTACGATCAACTGATCGATAGTCCATTTGAATTGGCTGATCAAACACGCTTTAGTTTTGAGACGAACGGCATTGAACATGAGTTCGTAATTTCTGGTTCGCACAATACCAATATTGATCGCCTAAAAGCCGATATTGAAAAGATTTGTGCAGCTGAAATAAATATGTTCGGTTCGGCACCATTTAAAAACTATACCTTTATGACCATGGCAACAGGTAATAGTTATGGTGGATTAGAGCATTGTAATAGCACAAGCTTGATTACACCGCGTGATGATTTGCCAAAGTCGAATGAACCAACTGAACCTTCTAAAGATTATCAACGCTTTTTAGGCTTATGTAGTCATGAATATTTTCATTCATGGTTAGTCAAGTTTATCCGCCCAGAAAACTTTGCAAACTATAATTTGCATCAAGAAGGCTATACTTCTTTACTTTGGATATTTGAAGGCTTTACTTCATATTACGATGACCTGATTTTATTACGTAGTGGCGTAATTTCTCAGAAGTCTTATCTTGATTTACTCAAAGCACAAATTGACCGTTATTTGCAAAACCCAGGTCGTTTTGTTCAAACAGTTGCAGAGTCAAGTTTTGACGCGTGGATTAAATTTTATCGCCAAGATGAAAACTCGAATAATGCGGGCACTAGTTACTACAATAAAGGTTCGCTTGTAGCATTATGTCTAGATTTAGGTTTACGTCTACGGGGTTCTAGTCTTGATGCTTTAATGCGTCGGTTATATGAAAACACTCAAAATGGTATGCAAGTAAACGAAAGAACCATTTTTGATTTATGTAAAGAACTGACGGGTGATAGCTGGATTGAACAAATTAATCATTTGATTAATACCACTGATGAATTGCCACTTGATCAACTGTTCCCTGAGTTTGGCTTAAGTTATAGAGTTAAAACTGACAAATCTTTGCCACTTGGTTTGAAACTTGTTGATAAGCCTGAAGGTGTACTCGTGCAAAGTACTCGCCGTGATAGCGCAGCAGCTAAAGCAGGTATTTCTGCCAATGATGTAATTATTGCAATTGATGGGCTAAAAGCGACCACTAAACTTGTTGAGAAGTATGCAAAGCAGGGCGGTACTTATACTGTGTTTGCTTTCCGTCGCGATGAGTTACTATCTTTTGAAGTTGAATGTGCTACATCTGATTTAACTGAAGTTGAACTTATTATTGAAGATCAGGCTAAAACTGAAAAATGGTTAAAAGCTTAAATAACAAATAAATAGTTTATAAAAAACCGATGTTTTGTACGTCGGTTTTTTATTTTTTAAGTGCTGCTAAACGATGAGATTCGTTTTATCTTTGAGTTTGTTTTGAATGAAAAGTATAATAATTGTCAGAACTCTGAAAGATATCTCATGTAATTTAATCGTATTCAGTCCCTAAAAAAGTAATGATGAATTATGTATTACTTAAAGTTGGGTATAGGAATATTATCAATAGATTTAAATTATTTATTATTTCGCTGCGAAATGTCGTTATCACTGGATATTTCGTTGACTGGAAGACAATGAGAGCCGATACTCTCAGGGTTTTATTTAAGCATATCGGTTCGTAGGCACTGGGCCACAAGCTCGGTCCTCAACACTCAATCAAACGGAAGGGGCTATATATGGCTGGTGAAAAGTCAACTATTATTTACACACTGACTGATGAGGCGCCATTATTGGCGACCTATTCGCTACTGCCGATCATTGAGACCTTTACCAAGCCAGCTGGCATCGAGATTATTAAAAGTGACATCTCTGTAGCTGCACGTGTGCTCGCAGAATTCGCTGATTACCTAAGTGAAGAGCAAAAGGTATCCGACAACCTTGCAGAGCTAGGTCGTCTTACACAAGATCCAGATACAAACATTATCAAACTCCCGAACATTAGTGCGTCTGTTGCGCAATTAACTGCATGTATTAAAGAGCTTCAATCAAAAGGTTATGCAATTCCAGATTATCCGGAAAATCCAACGACTGAAGAAGAAAAATCAATCAAAGCTCGTTATGGTAAGTGCCTTGGTTCAGCAGTAAACCCTGTCCTTCGTGAAGGTAACTCTGACCGCCGTGCTCCAGCAGCAGTTAAAAACTATGCGAAAAAACACCCTCATTCAATGAGCGAGTGGAAACAGTGGTCACAAACTCACGTTTCACATATGGAAGAAGGTGACTTCTACCATGGTGAAAAATCAATGACACTTGATCGCGCACGTAATGTGAAAATGGAACTTATCACGAATAGTGGTAAGAGCATTGTTCTTAAGCCAAAAGTTGCGCTTCAAGAAGGTGAAATCATTGATTCAATGTTCATGAGCAAGAAAGCACTTTGTGATTTCTATGAAAAAGAACTTGATGATTGTAAAGAAGCGGGAATTTTATTCTCTTTACACGTAAAAGCGACAATGATGAAAGTTTCACACCCGATCGTTTTCGGTCACTGTGTGAAAATCTATTACAAAGAAGCTTTCGAAAAGCACGGTAAGTTATTTGACGAATTAGGCATTAACGTTAATAACGGTATGGCTGGGTTGTACGAGAAAATCGAAACTCTTCCAACTTCATTACGTGAAGAAATCATTGAAGACTTACATGCTTGTCAAGAACACCGTCCTGCACTTGCAATGGTTGACTCGGCAAAAGGCATCACAAACTTCCACTCTCCAAACGACATCATCGTAGATGCTTCTATGCCAGCAATGATTCGTGCTGGTGGTAAAATGTGGGGTGCTGATGGTAAGCAATACGATGCTAAAGCAGTAATGCCAGAATCAACATTTGCCCGTATTTACCAAGAAATGATCAATTTCTGTAAATGGCATGGTAACTTCGATCCGAAGACTATGGGTACAGTACCAAACGTTGGTTTGATGGCTCAAAAAGCTGAAGAATACGGTTCTCACGACAAGACTTTTGAGATTTCAGAAGCTGGTATTGCAAACATTACCGATCTTGACACTGGTGAAGTGTTATTGACTCAAAATGTGGAAGAAGGCGATATCTGGCGTATGTGTCAGGTTAAAGATGCTCCGATTCGTGATTGGGTTAAACTTGCAGTAACTCGTGCACGTAACTCAGGTATGCCTGCAATCTTCTGGCTTGACCCGTACCGTCCACACGAAAACGAATTGATCAAGAAAGTACAAAAGTACTTAAAAGATCATGATACGACTGGTCTTGATATCCAAATCATGTCTCAAGTACGTGCAATGCGTTACACACTTGAGCGCGTAGTACGTGGCCTAGATACGATTTCTGTGACTGGTAACATCTTACGTGACTACTTAACTGACTTGTTCCCAATTATGGAACTTGGTACTTCTGCAAAAATGTTGTCTATCGTTCCGCTTATGGCGGGCGGTGGTATGTACGAAACTGGTGCTGGTGGTTCAGCGCCTAAACACGTACAACAACTTGTTGAAGAAAACCACTTACGTTGGGATTCACTTGGTGAGTTCCTTGCGCTTGCAGTATCTTTAGAAGAAATGGGCATTAAAGAAAATAATGCTCGTGCTAAGTTACTTGCGAAGACACTTGATGAAGCGACTGGTAAATTGCTTGACAATGACAAGTCTCCATCACGTCGTACTGGTGAAATCGACAACCGTGGCAGCCACTTCTACTTGTCACTTTACTGGGCTGAAGCACTTGCTGCTCAGAACGAAGATGCTGAGTTGAAAGCTAAATTTGCTCCTCTTGCTAAAGCTTTAGCTGAAAATGAAGAGAAGATTGTTGCTGAACTTGCTCAAGTACAAGGTAAACCAGCGGACATCGGTGGTTACTACGCAATTGACCCAACTAAAGTAAATGCTGTAATGCGTCCAAGTGCTACATTCAATGCAGCTCTTGCAACAGTTGAGGCTTAATTACTCACTCGTTAGTAAATAGCTTAAGAGCCGGTGCATATGCACCGGTTTTTTATTTCTTAAAAAAGATATTAAAAAAGCCCACTGATGTGAGCTTTTAAAAGATTAAATCTTATCGACCATTGCGGCCACGACCACGTGGTGCTTTGGTATTTGGGCGAGTTGTACCATTGGTCTTACGACGTGGTTTCTCGCTTTCATCCATTTGCCAAATACGTTTTGTACCAGATTTTTTCGCAGAACCATCTTTGTTCTTGCGAACCATTGGTTTACCACCAGTACCGCCTGGCTTTTTCACATATGAACGTGAGCGATAAGGCTGTTCAGCTGGTACATCTTTAAAGTCAGGGTAGAGTAATGGTTCAATTTCTTTTACATCACCCGGTCTTAAACCAAGTTGAACTAAGTCAATTGAGCCAATTTTAGTACGAATTAAACGTAAAGTTGGAAAACCTACCGCAGAAGTCATACGACGAACTTGGCGGTTACGGCCTTCGCAAATTGAAATCTCAATCCAAGATGTCGGAATATTTGCACGGTAACGTACGGGTGGATTGCGTTCCCATAGCCATTCAGGTTCACTGACTTTAATGGCTTTGGCAGGAAGCGTCATACCATCATTCAGTTCTACACCTTTACGAAGTTGCTCAAGCGCTTCTTCGGTTACATCGCCATCAACTTGAACTAAATACGTTTTGTATTTTTTATTTGCAGGGTTGGTAATGAACTGATTCAGACCACCATGATCGGTTAAAAAAACTAAACCCTCAGAGTCCATATCGAGACGGCCTGCCAAGCGCAAAGTCGGGTCATCAACAAAGTCAGAGACGGTCATGTGCGCTTCGTCTTTACGAAACTGGGAGAGAACGTCATAAGGTTTGTTGAGAATCACAATTTTCATAAAAAATGGCTTCTTCTTTCAAATAACTAGAGAAAACATTGAGCTATATTTAAGTGCGAAATTTGCTTATTTCCCACATAAATCTCAAAAAGAATTAAATTCGATTAAGCTATTATGCGTTAATAAAAGTTGAAAGTATTGTTTATCGATAATTATTTTTAGTTATTTAAGTATTATAAAAGGGAGAATCTACACAATGGGTTATCAGAAGATCGTGGTTCCTGCCGACGGCGACAAAATCAAAGTAAATGCAGACCTATCACTGAACGTACCAAATCATCCAATTATTCCTTTCATTGAGGGTGATGGTATTGGTGTAGATATTACGCCAACCATGAAAGCAGTCGTAGATGCTGCTATTTTAAAAGCTTACGGTGGCAAACGCTCGATCGAATGGATGGAAGTGTATTGTGGCGAAAAAGCCAATAAAATTTATGGCAACTATATGCCCGAAGAAACTTTTGAAGCACTTCGCGAGTTTGTTGTATCAATCAAAGGTCCTTTAACCACACCAGTAGGTGGCGGTATTCGTTCACTCAATGTTGCATTGCGCCAAGAATTAGATCTATATGTTTGCGTACGTCCAGTGCGTTGGTTTGAAGGCGTTCCATCACCCGTTCAACACCCCGAATTAACCGATATGGTGATTTTTCGTGAAAACTCGGAAGATATCTATGCAGGGATTGAATGGAAAGCTGATTCTGAAGAGGCAAAAAAAGTCATTAAGTTCCTTCAAGAAGAAATGGGTGTCACAAAAATCCGTTTCCCTGAAGGATGTGGCATTGGAATTAAACCTGTATCGAAAGAAGGAACACAGCGTTTAGTCCGTAAAGCCATTCAGTTCGCAATCGAAAATGACAAGCCTTCTGTGACGTTGGTTCACAAGGGCAATATCATGAAATACACCGAAGGCGCATTTAAAGAGTGGGGTTATGAATTGGCTCTAGATCGTTTCGGTGGAGAACTGATTGATGGTGGTCCATGGGTTAAAATTAAAAACCCTAGAACGGGTAAAGACATCATTATCAAAGATGTCATTGCAGACGCATTTTTACAGCAGATTCTCATGCGTCCAGCCGATTACTCTGTGATTGCCACGCTAAATTTAAACGGTGACTATATTTCTGATGCTTTGGCAGCGGAAGTCGGAGGTATTGGTATTGCGCCGGGTGCAAATATTGGTGGTGCTATTGCTGTGTATGAAGCAACGCATGGCACAGCACCTAAATATGCAGGTCAGGATAAAGTAAACCCTGGTTCTATTATTCTTTCTGCGGAAATGATGCTGCGTGATATGGGGTGGACAGAGGCTGCTGATCTGATCATTAAAGGAATTTCTGGAGCAATTGCTGCCAAAACCGTAACTTACGATTTTGAGCGCCTAATGCCGGGTGCAACCTTGTTACGTTGTTCTGAATTTGGTGATGCAATTATTAAACATATGGGAGAGTAATCTTCTATTAAAAAGCCCTCGGTTGAGGGCTTTTTTTATTGCATAAATTCGGGATGTTTCGGAGTTTTAATAAAGCCGATTTTCTTTTGATAACTCTGGTCTAGGGCTTGAATAACAAGAACGAAAGCAACTAGAAATAAAGGAAAGAGCAGAGTTTTCACGATTTGGTTTCTCCGAGAGTTGAGGTGAAAGAAGGGCGTAGGGGAATTAAAAGGCAAATCGCAAAGAGAAGAACGGTTCCACCCAAAAGAAAGAGATGTGCATAAGACCAATGCAAATGATGCAAAGTACTAATGACAACACCACCCAAAAGTTGAGTACTGGCAAAGCCAATGGTGGCAAGGCTCCAAAGCTTTTGAGAACGGTGCTCATAAATCTGTAGCAGACTATAAGAACTAATAAATACGGTTGCGGGAGTCAGTAAGCCTGTCAGAAGCGAAGATAAGGCCAGTAAAGATGCGGTATGTGAAAGGAACGGCAAAACAACGGCTAAGCTGTAAATGGTATATAACCATTTAATGGCCTGGAGATATCCGATTAGTCTGCTTAAGCAATAAGCGACAAGTGCACCAATGCAGCTTCCCACTCCATAGAGAACCCAAAATAGATTTCTTTGCTGTAGGGGAAAATGCAGAGTTCCAGATAAATAATCCATCCAAAACAAAGAGTGTGGAATATATGCAAAGGCACTACACATATAGGCAATAATAATGACAAGGCCTAAACGTGATTTTTGTAAGGCTTGTATAGTGGTCGATTGCGGCTTAATAATCTGGGCAGTATTACGAGTTAATAATCGATAAAGAGTTAAGCTTCCTAATAGAGAAAGACCCGCGAAAATATTCCAAACATAATGTACGGGCATATTTTTAAGTAGAGGAATAATAATAGTGGCGGATAAAACGCCGACACCAATCCCGCTAAATCCTAAGAAATTAACTTTTAATCTTTGCGTGTTGGGAGTGTATTTCATTGCAAAGCTAGGCGCCAAAATCATAAGTAAGCCGCCAGCAATACCTGAAATCGTACGCCAAAAAATGAACCACACCAAAGGCATATCCATAAATGAACAGCCTAGTAGGCTGAGGCTGCCAGCTATAGCCGACAAGACAATCATGGGTGGGATGTACTTTTCTTTAATACTTAAGAGCGCTAATAAGGCACCAATGAGATATCCCAATAAATTTGCGCTCCCTAAGTAACTGGCAAAATCGTGAGTCCATTGGTATTGCTCGATCATGATGGGCATAAGCGCAGTATAGGAAAATCTAAAAACACCAATTCCCAAACAAGTTGCCAAAAAGACAATTAAGCTCATTCGATAAAACGTAGACATGAGAGGACGCTCAATTTTTTTATTATTAAAAGCGAGTTTTTAAATCTTTAAAAATGATTTAATATGATAGTTATTATCTTGTTTTGAGATGGTGGTATGTTACTTAAGTCTCTAGAGTTTTTTTTAGCTGTTGCAGAGAGTGGAAGTTTTTCCTTGGCTGCACAAAAAATGTATACGGTGCAATCGAATATCACGAGCCATGTGAAAAAACTTGAAGAAGAGTTAGGGGTTATTTTATTCAATCGTAATAACCCTGTGACTTTAACGAATGCCGGACAACAGCTGCATAGTTATGCTGTTCAAATGATTGCTCTACATAATAAAGCGAAAAAAATCTTTCAAGAGGGTGATATTGACCCGAACGAAACCATTCGTTTGGGCAGTATGGAAACGACAGCAGCAATACGTCTACCTCAATTACTCAATCAATGTATGCAGCAATATCCGAATTTGCCGATTGAGCTGCAAACTCACCCGACACGATATTTGTTAAGCGCTGTGCAGCAAGGAGAGGTCGACTGTGCTTTTGTTGCTTCTAAATATTTAATTCCAGAGTTGTATAGTTTACCTGTTTGGCAAGAACAATTGGTTTTGGTTTGTCCGAAACAGCAAACTCACTTTCCAGATGTTGTCAAGCTTGCAAAGACCCGATTTATTGCGTTTCGACAAGGTTGTTCTTATCGTCATGCAATCGAGTTATTTTTAAATGATCACAGTGTTCCGCCTTCACAAATTATAGAAATGGGCAGTCTGGACGGGATTGTAAGCTGTGTGGAATTAGGCGTTGGTTTTGCTTTATTGCCAAAGTCATATCTAAACAAAGTAGTCGAGAAAGTGTCATTAAGTTGTTTTGAACTTAATACTGAATCCGCTCATTTTACTACCTACTTGGTTGCCCAGTCGCCTGAAACATGGGGAAGCAATTTAAAGCAGTTTATTCATTTTATTGAGCAACAATTTGAATTAAAGGTTGCTTAGGTTGTGATTGATTTTCATACGTAAATATCCAACTTAATTTATAAATTAAAAGTGATATATATGTATGAAAAAGTCATTTTATATTCTCACAGAGGTTTGTAATCATCTTGATGCTATAAAATTGTGGAAAAGGGTAGTTTATATAGGCTGGCTATGGTCAAATATGCCCCCTTGAAAGATGACACAAGCAATAATTTGGAGTTTGGGAATGAATATACCCTTAATCATCAATATTGTGGTTTTTGTCGGGTTAATATTTTTACTCGCCCAAACACGTAAAACAGACTGGAGCTTATCGAAAAAAGTTCTGGCTGGCTTAGTTCTAGGTGTGGTGTTTGGTTTAGGACTACATTTGATTTATGGCGGTGGCCATCCGATTCTTGCTGAATCTATTAGCTGGTTTAATATCGTTGGAAACGGCTATGTAAAACTTTTACAAATGGTCGTGATGCCTTTGGTATTTGTGTCTATTTTGGGAGCGGTGGCAAAATTACACCAAGCATCTTCTTTAGGCAAAATCAGTTTTTATACGATCGGTACTTTACTCTTTACAACGCTGATTGCTGCACTGGTAGGGGTATTTGTTACCAACCTGTTTGGCTTAACTGCAAAAGGTTTGGTGCAAGGTGCTGCTGAAACTGCACGCTTAACTGCGATTAATACAGACTATGTAGGCAAAGTTACCGATTTAAGTGTGCCGCAGTTTATTCTTTCCTTTATTCCAAGTAACCCATTTGCTGAATTGACTGGTGCAAACCCAACATCAATTATCAGTGTAGTTATTTTCGCCGTCTTTTTAGGTATAGCAGCGCTTAACCTAATGAAGGATGATGCTGAAAAAGGTCAACGTATTCTGACTGCAATTCAGACGTTACAGTCATGGGTAATGAAGCTTGTGCGCTTAGTGATGACTCTTACACCATATGGCGTATTTGCGCTTATGACAAAAGTCGTGGCAAGTTCAAACGTTGCAGATATCTTAAATCTAGGCGGTTTCTTGGTTGCATCTTATTTAGGCTTGGCGATTATGTTTGTCGTACATGCCATTATTTTGACTATGACCGGTGTTTCTCCGCTTAAATTCTTTAAGAAAGTTGCTCCAGTTTTAACGTTCGCATTCACTAGCCGTTCAAGTGCAGCAAGTATTCCACTGAGCATTGAAACACAAACTCGTCGTTTAGGTGTGCCTGAATCTATTGCAAGTTTCTCTGCTTCTTTTGGTGCCACCATTGGTCAAAATGGCTGTGCGGGTTTGTATCCTGCAATGCTGGCAGTGATGGTTGCACCTACCATGGGTATTAACACCTTAGACCCAATGTGGATTGCATCATTAGTTGGTATTGTGACCTTAAGTTCAATTGGGGTTGCTGGGGTAGGTGGTGGTGCGACTTTCGCTGCGTTGATTGTGCTTCCTGCTATGGGCTTACCTGTAACGTTGGTTGCACTTCTTATTTCAATCGAACCTCTCATTGATATGGGACGTACTGCGTTAAACGTAAATGGTTCGATGACTGCTGGTGTTGTTACGAGCCAATTGATGAGTCAGACTGATAAAGAAATATTAAACAGTGAAGATGAAATTGAGTTAACTCAACATCATTAAAAATCAATAAAAAAACGGCTCTCTATTCTGGATGAGCCGTTTTTTTATATGCATAAATTGCCACTGTGATGTTAATTTTAAAAAAACTGTATCTGTTTTTCTTTTAAATAATTTTCGAAAATAGGCCTATTACAAAAGAGAGCACTATCATGAAAATGTATCAAGTCGATGCTTTTACAAAAGAGTTATTTCGTGGAAATCCAGCCGCTGTCGTTGTTGAAAAAGAGTGGTTAGATGTAGATTTAATGCAGAAGATAGCACTTGAGAATAATTTGTCTGAAACTGCTTTTGTAAAAATTATAGACTCTGAAAACTATGAAATCCGTTGGTTCACGCCAACGGTTGAAGTTGATTTCTGTGGGCATGCCACGCTTGCCAGCGCTTTCGTATTATTTAAAGATTTTACCGAGAAAAAGACCATTAATTTCCATGTACGAAACTTAGGTCTTTTTGTAGTTCACCAAGATGAAGATGGCAAAATCAGAATGGATTTTCCAATTCGCAAAGCTCATCAAGTTGAAGATTATCCAGCTATTTTACGTCAAGCATTAACAAAGCCTTTTAAAGCGGTTTATCAAAATGTTCAAGCCTACATTGTTGAGTATGAATCAGTGCAGGACGTATTAGATGAGCAGCCTGACATGAACTTACTTAAAGCCTTGGGT
This sequence comes from Acinetobacter sp. 22512, assembly GCF_052044755.1. Lineage (NCBI taxonomy): Bacteria > Pseudomonadati > Pseudomonadota > Gammaproteobacteria > Moraxellales > Moraxellaceae > Acinetobacter > Acinetobacter sp. 22512. The sequence continues at coordinate 214,187 of NZ_JBQENP010000004.1, forward strand.
AAACGGACTGCGATTACTACTGCAGGGATGGATGTTGCCATCACCTCAAAAGCCGATCAACAATATGATTGTGTATCGCGTTATTTTGCCCCTGTCGCGGGCATTGAAGAAGACCCTGTTACGGGTTCAATTCATACGGCAATAGCGCCATTATGGGCAGAGAAACTTGCTAAAAATAATATTATTGCTTATCAGGCTTCTAGCCGTGGAGGCGTTTTATATTGCAATGTCCTGAATCAGGAACGTATTGAAGTTTCAGGGTATGGGAAGCTTTATATGCAAGCTGAAATTTTTCCTTAAAATATAAGGCCGTTTAAATAAACGGCTTTTTTTTCAAAACTTTACTATGAAAGTTAGTTCAAATTTCCTACTATAGTCCCACAACTATTGATTTTTTATTATTCAAATTAATTGGTATTTATATGTTTATGCAGTTTAAACAACTGACACTCTCCCTATGTATTCTTGGTTTAAGTGCTGCGTCTTGGGCACAAACTACACTAGTAAAAAGTAAGCAAAATATTGAGGAATATAAATTAGATAATGGTTTTCGGATTGTGCTTGCACCGAATGACAAAGAAAATAAAATCTTTATTAATACCATTTATTTAACTGGCTCATTAAATGACCCGCAAGGTAAAAGCGGCTTAGCTCATTTGCTTGAGCATTTGGCTTTTAAGGGGACACAAAATGTTAAAGGGGAAGAATTCCAGCGTCGTTTAGATCAATATACATTGATGACAAACGCCAGCACCGATTATTATTCAACAAAATATACTAATATCGTTCGTCCAGAAAAAACTGCGCTTGATCAGGTACTGTATCTTGAATCTGAGCGTATGGATAAATTAGTTCTTCAAGAAAAGTTTGTTCCTTCCGAAATTGAAATCGTAAAGCGTGAACGCGAAGTTCGCATGGATCAGCCATTTGCTGTGCTGATGGATCAAATGTGGAAGTCAGCTTATGGTAACCAATATTTAGGTCGTTTACCGATTGGTGATTTGCCTGAACTTAAATCTATTAAAATGCCTGAATTGAACCAGTTTTATCGTAGCTGGTATGCACCTAATAATGCTGTTATGGTCATTTCAGGTAAATTTGATAAGACTGATGTCTTAAAAACAATAGATCAATATTTTAGTCCAATTGCGGCAAGAGCGGTTCCTAAAACTGTACAGATTCCTGTGCTTGACTCTACAAAAATAAGAAATCGTCAATTCATGGTGAAAAAGGGCAGTGATCTGGCTAAATTCCATATCTATATGAATGGTAAAAATACTAAAATTCAGCCGACACTCGCTTTAGCTCCTTTGTTATATACCATGCAACCAAGTGGCCACCTATACCAAAATATGGTGGAAACAGGTATTACCACAAATGTTGAAGCTAGTACTTGGTTAGACCAAGATTTTAATGTGGTGTTTCTAGGCGCCATTTATTCACCAAGTAATGACCCTAAAAAAGTTGAAAGTTCTTTGTTAGCAGGCATTGAAAAAGGGAAGCCGTTTACTGAAGTTGAATTAAATCGTGTTAAAAGTTTAATGAAAACTCAAGGTGATCTAATCACGAAAGATGCGGTAGCACTGGGGTCACGTTTAAGTGATTACACCGTCGCTGGCGGGCAATGGGATCAATATTTTAAAGATTTAGATTCTGTAGAAAAAGTTAAGCTAGATGATGTGAATCAAACTTTAAAACAGTTCCTTGTGGCTGATCATCGTATTGATGGCGATATTTTGCCAACACCTGAAGACCAGAAAAAAGCGCAACAGCAAAATTCAAAAGAGACACCTAAAACTCTAGATCAGGTCGAAGCAAAGGCCGAGCCTTTAAAAGATCCGAAGGTATATCAACAAGAAGTTGCTGAGTTTTTAAAAACTTCAAAGCAATATGTTGAAAGCAATGAGAAGAAGATTATCCGTGGAAAACTAAAAAATGGAATGAAGTATGCTTTATTCCCAGTTGAAACACGTGATGATCGTACTTATGCAACGATTACGATGGACTTCGGAACAGAAAAATCTTTATTTAATAAAGGTACGGTAGTTGATCTAACCTCATACTTATTGCTTCGTGGTTCTGATAAATACAGTTTGCAAGATATTGCCGATAAATCAATTGATGCAGGCGGTGCAGCTTATGCAAGTGCTGACGGCAATGGCATGACCATTAATATTCAGTCTAAATCAGAAAAATTTGATGAGTTTTTCAAGTTTGTTCTTGATGTGATGAAAAATCCAAAATTTGAACAATCTCAATTTGATTTAATTAAATCGCAAAGTTTATCAAGCCTAGATCGTCCTTATACTGAGCCAGATGTAGTGGCGGGTTTAACACTTTCACGTTTACTTGAAGAATATCAACCGGGTGATTTGCGTTATCACTTCGAACCTGAACTGGCAAAACAGCAGTTGAAAAATGCAACTCAAGAGCAAGTGAAAGAGTTATATGAGCGTTTCTTTGCAATGAACCATGCTCAAATTGCCATTACAGGCGAATTTGATGCGAAGAAGATGCAGAAATTACTAAATCAGGAATTTGGTCGTTGGAACGGTAAGCAACCATATCAAAAAATCTTGATTGATCACGTTGATTTTCCAGCACAGCAAGTTCATGTTTTATCAGAGCAACGTGAATTTGGTAGCTACCAAAGTGTGCTTTCAATTCCAGTTGGGAAAAACCATCCAGATGCATCTGCTCTCATTTTAATGAACTATATTTTAGGTGAGTCTCAAATTTCATCACGTTTGGCTCAAGAGCTTCGTGAGAAAAATGCGCTGGTGTATGGTTTTGGAAGCGGGCTACAACTTGATCGTGACACGAATGTAGGAGCTTTGAGTATTAGTGCAAATTATACTTCAGGTCGCTCAGCACAAGTGTCTGCTTCAATACACAAAGTGTTAAATGACTTGGTTAAAAATGGAGTAACTGAGCAAGAGCTTGAAGCTGCTAAAGCAGATATCATGAAGAAACGAGTTACGGCTTTAGAAGATGAACGTAATATTCATGGCATGTTAAATCTACAGCTTGAAACAAACAAAACATTGCAAGACCGAATTCGTCATGACCAAGAGTTAACTAAATTGACTGTTGCTGACGTTAACAGAGTAATTAAGAAGTATATTAAATCTGAACATTTGGTCGAAGTGATGGCTGATCAATATGGTCAGGCCGCAAAGAAATAAAGTCTTCTCGCAAATAAAAAGCCACTCAAATGTGGCTTTTTATTTGGGTCTTTAAATCACATTAATGATCATGTTTGTGCGCGTGAAAATCTTCATTTTTACGGAAACGTAAATAATTTTCGAATTGTTCACAATATTCATCGAAGTTATCTTCAAGCATCATTTGAAATTGCTGAAGAAGGTAAGACATAACCTGATCTTTCGCATCACGCATTTCATTACCATCTTTAAAGTTATTTGCTGCTACCCATGTATTGAAGCGGGCAGTAGCAAATAACATTGCAGCACTCACTTGACCACGTAGCTCAGCCGGATCAACTTTTTTATCTTTTGGCGGGCGACAAAAATCATTGGCTTGTTTAATGAATTCATCCGCACGCTCAAAGAAAACCGCATTTAACGCTTCTTCTTCAGTAATATCTGTTGCATTAATCTTTTGAGACATGACTTATTCCCGCAAAAATAGAGCTGCTTATTATAGGCAAACGCTTGCGGAAACAAAACCTTTGACTTAGTCTGTAAATAGCCTAAGTATTGGTAGGAGAGACTAATATGCAAGATGCAATTGCTATTCAAAGTTTAAAGACAGATATTGCTTTATTACGCCAGCATGTTTTCCCACCTCAATATTTAGAGCATGTTGAAGGATTGCCGATTTATTATGGCTTGCAAGAAGAAGTCGAAAATTATTATCAACAATGGCAGGGGCTAATTGAAAGGGCACAAGAGCTTTTTCAGCCATTTATGGAAGATGAATTACCAGATGCCATTCATCTGCCAAGTCATTTAAATTTACCGCTATTCTTTTTTCATGTAGACCGAATTCGGATTAATAAAACACGTGCAAAAGAATCTAAAACTTTCCGCGGTGTTGCGAGTCTTATTGAAAAATGCGGGCAGTTTGAAACAGACCAGATATTTACGATGCAAGAATGGTTGCAAAGTGATGATACCGCGGCTCTGGTTGCTCACCGTGAATTCATCGATTTAAGAACCTATGTATTCCAGCATGGACAAAGCGAATATACACGTTCACGGTTTTACACCAATGGGATTGTGCTAGGGGTTGAACCGCATTTTAAATTGGTAGATGCTCGTGATAAGCCAAGAAAGCAACGCAGCGATAGCTATAGTGATCCCTTAGCAGATAACGGCGTATGGAAAGTATTTGGTAAATACCGATAAAAGTCGCTGCACGTTTACAGCGACTTTTTATAAATTACCAGAAAGTTTCAACCTCACCAAAAGCTTGTAAAGCTTTTGCTGAGCGCTTTTGTAATTGTGGCTGTTTGGCTTTGACCCAACCTAAGGCAAACCAGAAAGACGGATCTTGTTCAACCACATTGTTAAAAATACCTTCTGCAATAAACAAATCGTTATATTGACCTAGGGTATTTTGCACAGGTTGTAGCTGTTTTAAATATTGCTGTACTTTTTTATTTGGATAAAGACTCGAAATAAACTCAACACAATAACGTAACTGCTTAGCTTGCTTTCTTATTTTGTGTTGTTCAGTCACTTCAAGCTCAGAGAAGTGTTCAGCATTACTAATCACTTTATGATGTAACTTATCTAAACTCTTTTTAATGTATTTTTTTAATCCACCTGTTTTGCTGTCTGAATCTTCTTCTGAATAAGCAAATGCTAATAAATCGAGTAATAGCTTAATCGTGTCCGCAGAGGTAAAGATTGTTGAGAGTTCTTTTGAGGGCTGGGCTGAAACTGGTAGTAAAAGTTCAGGTGAACCGTGTTGTTGAATAATAGGTAACACTTCGGTGCGAATCGCATCTTCATCACGAGTGTCTCCAAGTTTACGGAAAAGCTCAGCAATTTGTTCTTCCCAAACAAGATTTAGCTCGCTTGACCAACCTGCAAAATGCTTAAAGGCACTACGTAAACGACGTAAGCTTACACGTGCCTGATGGATATGCTCAGCTTCCGCAACCCCATCGGCAATGACAGCCATATTTGGTAAGAATTGCCCTAAACAGTTTTCGACAATCTTTTTTAGAGCCTGTTCAGCAGTAATATCTTTATTTAATGTCAAAGTTTTAGCATGAACAGCAGGTGAGGCAGCTTGCCCTAGTGCTAATAAGTTGCCACGTTCGGCTTTACTTCTTACATCAAGCCAAAGTGAATAACGATTAATCCATTGCTGCGCAAATTGAATAAGCGTTTTCACTGCACCCTGCTTGAGTTCAAATTCGACTTCGCAAATTACACTTTGTGCATCCGCTGTTTTTACGACACCATCATCTAAGCAAACTTCAATCGCTGTATTATCTGCTTTAAACACATGGTAGGTGCGCTGTACATCAGTCTCAAACTGCAAACTTAGTTTTTCAGCTTCTGTTCCTAAAGCCGCATTAAGTAAATCAGTTACCACTTTATTATCTTGATATAACTCAAGGTTTAAGTCAGGTTCTTGATCACAAACGCCTAAATAAGTTTCTTCTTCAACACGGTGGAGATGGCTTTGACCTGCGGCTTTAAATGTTTGTACCCATTGATCATCTTCTTTACGTAAACGTAAGGCCATACCATTTTTTGCAAGTAATCGATCAGGAGTGTCGTAATACTTTGCCTGTAAGTGAATGTTCTTTGCTTTATGTTTTTTTAAGTATTGCTGGACAGTTTTTTTCTTCGATTCAGGTAACTGAAACTTTAGTTCGACTTCGATCATAATATATCTCCCTGAATCAGGTATTTAGACTATCTTGAATAAGTATAATAGCTTAGCTCTAAAAATAATGGTTTTGATAGAGAAAGTTACAATCAAACATATGACGCTACACTTTTATTTAGGTGTACAATCAGGTGACGTTTTGATCAAATAAAAATCAGGAAGATGATCGTGAATGCACCAATAAACTTTAGCCATGAAGCTCAGCCAGAGTTTGAATTGCCGATTAAAAACTATCAGGAATTTTATCGTTTTTATTTAACTGAACACCGTAACATCATGAGCAGACGTTTGCATGTGGTGGGCAGTAGCATTGGTCTATACTTTTTTTCAAAAGCAGTCCGTAAGAAACAAGCCAAATATGTACTCTATGGTTTGGTAGCGGGTTATGCAAATGCTTGGGTTGGGCATTTTGTGTTTGAAAAAAATAAGCCTGCCAGTTTTAAACAACCTTTCTATAGCTTTATTTCTGATTGGCGAATGCTATCTGACGTTGCGACTGGTCGATTAAGTTTGATTGACCGTAAGCACGATAAAATTCCGAGCTAATATTTATTTCTATTCTAAATATACCGATTGGTACTGATAAGCCTATATCAATCGGTACTTATGATGACTTATAAATCCGTTATACTAGCGAAGTTTTTAAAAAGCGAGAGTAGAGTATGCGCGGTTTATATCTCATTACCAATGATGACCCAATCCAATTATTATTAGAAAAATTAGACGCCGCGCTCGTAACTCATCAAATCGCAATTTTACAGTACCGCCGTAAAAAAGTAGACAAAGCCGACCAGCCTGCTGAAGTTGAACAGATCAAACAATTATGTGAAAAATATCAGGTTCCTTTTGTCATTAATGATGACCTAAAACTGGCTGCTCAGTTTGGTTTAGGTGTGCATTTAGGTCAAAGTGATGGTGAAATCACCGATGCAAAATCGCAGTTACCAGAAGGTGTCATTATTGGCCGTACTTGCTTAAACTCATTAGAACTTGCCCAAAAAGCAATTGCCGATGGCGCAACTTATGTTGCCTTTGGTGCGGTTTATGCAACTGCCACTAAACCGGAAGCTGGCAATGTAGGTATAGAAGTGATTAAGCAAGCAGCAGCTCAATATGATTTACCTATTTGTGCAATTGGTGGTTTGACTGTCGAAAATTCAAAACCTGTGATTGAGGCCGGAGCTGACCTCTGTGCAGTCATTAGTGATATATTAGGTCGATCAACTGCTGAAATTCCTGCCCGTGTACAGGCGTGGGCAAAATTATTTTCTTAAGCTTTCAAAATTATTTTTTAGATATTTAAGACGAGCATTTCCATGAGTTTATCTCCAAAGCAAGAACAGTTATTTAAACAAGCCAGCAAACACATTCCAGGTGGTGTTAACTCTCCGGTACGTGCCTTTAATGGCGTTGGAGGAACACCGGTTTTCATCGAGAAAGCAAAAGGTGCTTATTTGTGGGATGTGGATGGTAAGCGTTATGTTGACTATGTTGGTTCTTGGGGACCAATGATTTTAGGTCATGCTCATCCTGAGATTATTAAGGCTGTACAAACAGCAGCAGAAGATGGCTTAAGTTTTGGCGCACCAACAGTACACGAAACAACACTGGCAGATATTATCTGTGAAATCATGCCATCCATTGAATTGGTGCGTATGACTAACTCGGGTACAGAAGCGACCATGACGGCTATTCGTTTAGCGCGTGGTTATACTGGCCGTGACAAAATTGTGAAGTTTGAAGGTTGTTACCATGGCCACTCTGACTCACTTTTAGTAAAAGCAGGTTCGGGCTTACTTACTTTAGGTGAGGGTGAACCGACTTCGAAAGGTGTTCCTGTTGATTTTGCTAAACACACTTTAACACTACCTTACAACGATATTGCAGCATTAAAAGAATGCTTTGCTAAGTTCGGCCATGAAATTGCGGGCGTTATTATTGAACCAGTCGCGGGCAACATGAATATGGTGAAACCAATTGACGGTTTCTTACAAGCCATTCGTGATATTTGTGATGAATATAAATCTGTATTCATTATTGATGAAGTGATGACAGGTTTCCGTGTTGCTTTAGGTGGTGCGCAATCGGTTTATAACGTTAAACCTGATTTAACGACTTTAGGTAAAATTATTGGTGCAGGTCTACCAGTTGGTGCATTTGGTGGTAAGCGTGAAATCATGGAATGTATCGCACCTTTGGGCGGTGTATACCAAGCAGGTACATTATCTGGTAACCCACTTGCTATGCGTGCTGGTATTGAGATGTTTAAACATTTACGCCAACCTGACTTTTACAGCAAATTATCTGCTCAACTTGAAAAGTTACTTGCAGGCTTACAAGCTGCAGCTGATGAAGCCGGGATTCCATTTAAGACTCAGCAAGCTGGCGCAATGTTCGGTCTTTACTTTACTGACCAAGAAGACATTACAAGCTTTGACTCAATGTTGGCATGTGATATTGAAGCTTTCAAAAAGTTCTTCCATGGCATGTTAAAGCGTGGGGTAAACTTGGCACCTTCAGCATTTGAAGCAGGCTTTATTTCATCTGCACATTCTGATGAAGATATTGAATTTACGATTCAGGCTGCAAAAGAAACATTCGCTGAAATGAAGTAAGCAAAAAAGCCCGTGTTAAACGGGCTTTTTAATTTGAGCTATTTTTATATTTGTAGAGAACAATGTTTTATCCCTTTCCTCGAAAAATCCAATTAGCTGCAAGTACTTCAAATTGGTCAATAGAGTCAGTGCAAAGTATTTTGCTCATGGTTGGGCTCAATGAGCTTAAACTACGACCAGGTTGGTCTGAGCAACCATTGGCGAACCATTTGGAACTGTTGAGTAAGCGTGCTCAATCACTCGAAATTCCAATTATTTTTATTGAGACATCTCAGCTTCAACAAACCATGTTGGAGCTTGGTCAGCGTTTGTCATCAAATACTAAAGCCCAAGTTATGATGGCAGGTGATTTGTCGCCTCTGTTTAAACAAGTCATGCAGCTTGTTTTATCGATTACAGATCAGGTCAGTGTTGTAAATGATGCGATCTTGGCGGCTAATCTAGAGCAGCATATCCAATGGGTTGAAAAGATCAGTTTTGACCATATAAAACATTTAAATACGCAGAGCTTAATGCGGTTATGGTCTTTAAGTACGCCGTCCTCTTATATCTTGTCAGATAAAGGAATTTTATTGGCAATTGCTGAGCAGGTGGGGCGACATCCTATGGAGATCCATCCTGAAATTGATTTAAGAAACTACGGACTAGATCAGTCTGCTGTGAATTATTTGGTCGATCTATGGCGTGCAAATGGTGCGAGCTTAAGTGCTGAAGAGATAATGCAAGCACCGACATTGCAACATATTATGCAGTTATTGAAGCCTTGACTGACTATAGACCTCAAGTGATCCATAATATTTGCAAATTCTGCTGTTAATTTACCCGAACGGCATTGTAATTCGGACGTAAGCTTTTTATTATTGCCCGCTTGTTTTTCATCTTACCTTGGGAATACAACTTTGAGTGATTTTCTAAGTGAACATCTGATCTATCGTGATGATGATTTTATGGTGATTCATAAACCTTCGGACATCTTAAGTGTTCCTGGTAAGGGTGATTTACATGATAGTGTTTTGACAAGGTTGGTTGCGATTGAACCTAAAACTTTGCTCATTCATCGTCTAGACCGAGATACTTCAGGTATTTTAGTATTTGGTTTATCGAAGCGCGGTCAAAGTGCAATTGCACGTCAATTTCAAGATCGTCAGACTTCAAAAATATATGAAGCGCTTGTCGCAGGTCATTTAGAAGGTGAGGGGACTGTAGATATTCCTGTCATCTATGACCCAAGCCGACCACCTTTACATATTGTCGACGCTTCTCACAATAAGCCTGCTTTAACACATTGGCAGGCCATAGAACATTTTCAGATTCAGGGACAGCCTGTAACTCGTGTGAAATTAACACCAATTACGGGCCGATCTCATCAACTCCGTGTACACATGCAATATCTTGGGCATCCAATTGTAGGTGACACGCTGTATGCAACACCGGAGCAGCAACTTGTTCCGCGTTTATGTTTGCATGCCAAACAGTTAAGTTTTAATCATCCTGTCACAGCAGAAACATTAACTTTTGACTGTCCTGTACCGTTTTAATGTAAAAATTTTAATGCGTGATTTTTTGTAGCAAAGCGATTTAATTGGTTTTTGCTTCAAAATTTTGCTTTAAAGACTACATAAAAAGATGCAAAAATAAGCTAATTTGCATCGTACAATATGTAGTGCGAACTTGAGAGAAAGGTGGAAAAATTGCAGCAGTATGCTATTGGTCAACGTTGGCTATCAGACACAGAAACTGAGCTCGGTTTAGGTGTTCTTATTGATGTAGATGAAAGATCTGTCAGCATTTTATTCCCCAAAAGTGATGAGACACGTGTCTATGCGCGTAACAATGCTCCACTATCTCGTATCATCTTCAATACGAATGATGAAGTTCAAGATCAAGAAGGCCAGAAGTGGATCGTTGAGTCTGTTGAAGATCGTCATGGCGTTTTGCGTTACAACGTTGTTCGTACTTTAGAAAATGGCGAGCAAGAGCGTAAAGCACTCAATGAAACACGTATTGGTGCGCAAATTCAATTATCTAAACCTTTAGACCGTTTGCTTGCAAGTCAAGTTGACTATAAAGAGTGGTATGACCTGCGTATTGAAGCGATGTTGATGCAAGCACAAATGCAGACCAGTCCTCTACGTGGGATGGTCGGTGCACGTGTTGGCCTGATTCCTCATCAGCTTTATATCGCACATGAAGTTGGTAAACGTTTTGCTCCTCGTGTTTTACTTGCCGATGAAGTTGGTTTAGGTAAAACAATTGAAGCTGGTTTAATTATCCACCAACAGCTTAAAACTGGTCGTTCAGAACGTATTCTGATTTTAGTCCCTGATTCTCTTCAGTATCAGTGGATGATTGAAATGCGTCGCCGTTTTAACTTGCAATTCTCTCTGTTTGATTTAACGCGTACCGCATCTATTAAAGAACATGATCCAGAGCTTAACCCGTTCTTGACTGAGCAATGCATTATTGCCAGCGTTGACTTAATGGTTGACCATGATGATTTGCGTGAGCAAGCCATAGAAGCTGGTTTTGATTTGCTCGTAGTCGATGAAGCACATCATTTGATGTGGAGCGAAGAAGAAGGCGGTAATGATCGTTACGATTTAATTGAAGAGCTCGCTGAAAATACAGCAGGGGTACTATTACTCACTGCAACACCTGAACAATTAGGTGTAGAAAGTCATTTCGCTCGCTTACGTTTACTTGATCCACAGCGTTTTAGTAGTTTAGAACGCTTTTTAGATGAAGAGACCCAATATCAGCAAACTGCAAAAATTGCTGAAGTACTCATGTCTGATCAAGCTTTAACGCCAGAGCATTTATCTGCTTTAGAAGGTTTGTTAGGTCACACTATTGAAGACCAGCCTGATCAACGCTTTAGAGCAATTCACGAATTATTAGACCGTCACGGTACTGGACGTATTTTATTCCGTAATACACGTGAAGCCATTCAGGGCTTCCCAGGGCGTGATTGTCAGCCAGCACCATTACCAGCACCAGAAGATTGGTCAAAAGATGGCAAACTGCGTGAGCAGATGTGGCCTGAAGAAGCACAAATTGATGGTTCATGGATGCAAAATGATCCGCGTGTGCCATGGTTAATGGAAATTTTACGCAAAGATCTTAAGCATAAAAAAGTGCTTTTAATTGCGCGTAGCGGACCAGTGGTTGAGTCTTTAGAAAATGTATTGCGTTTGCATGCAGGTATTCGTACTGCAATGTTCCATGAAGGCATGAGCTTACTAGAACGTGACCAAGCTGCTGCTTATTTTGCTGAAGAAAGCTATGGCGCTCAGATTCTATTGTGTTCGGAAATTGGTTCGGAAGGCCGTAATTTCCAATTCGCTAGTGATCTAATTTTATTTGATCTACCAGCTAACCCAGATGTTTTAGAGCAACGTATTGGACGTCTAGACCGTATTGGTCAAGAAAACCGTATCCAAATTCATGTGCCATACCTTGTGGGAACAGCTCAAGAGCGTATGTTCCGTTGGTATAACGAAGCACTGAATATTTTCAGCAATATTTCTCCGACAGCGCAAACGCTGCAAGAGAATTTTATTGTTGAATTAAAAGACTGCTTACTTGCAGACCAAGGTCAAACATTTGAAGATTTGCTTGAAGAGGTGAATGTTCAACGTCAAGCCTTAGAAGCTGAACTTCAAGCTGGCCGAGATCGTTTACTTGAATATAATTCATGTCGTCCTATTGTGGCACAAGAAATTGTTCAAGCTCTTGAAGATTATGACGACAATACAACGCTACCAATGTTTGTGAAGCGTTTCATGTCATCAACCAATATCGATTTTGATGAGCAAAGTAATGGTACGGTGATTATTAAACCAACCGACCAAATGCAAGTGCAAGGTTTGGCTTTAGACGAAGAAGGTATGACAGCAACTTTCTATCGCGATCAAGCTCAGCTTCGTGAAGATGCTCAATATTTAACTTTAGAGCATCCATTCATTGAAAGTGTTATGGAAATGATCCGTACGCAATCATTTGGTAGTACCAATGTTGCTGTACTTAAATCTAATGCATTAAAGCAGGGCTCAGTATTAATTGAAGTCTGGTTTAAAGTAGATGTTATTGCACCTAAATCTTTGAACTTGCCATCAAGCTTGCCGAAACAGCTTATCCGTGTATTGTTAAGTGAAAATGGTCAGGATTTATCTGAAAAAATTGATCCGACAATTTTAAAACCATATTTACATCACTTAGATGGCAATAGCTGCCGCCAAGTAGTTAAAGCTCGTCGTGATATCATTGAGCAGCGCTATAAACAAGCGTTAGAAATTGCGAAAGTTGATTTACCGCAGCTTCAGCAACAAGCAAAAGAGCATTATGGCAATAAATGGCAATATGAAATTGACCGTTTAACTTATCTAAAACAGTTCAACCCAAGTATTCGTCAAGACGAAATTGAACGTTTACAGAAACTGCAAAAAGAAGGCTTGAGCTTACTTGATGGTTTAACTGTTACACCAGAAGCAATTCAAGTGTTAGTTGTGGTTAAACCGTAACTTACTCAAAATGAAAAAAGCGCCGAGAGGGCGCTTTTTTTATATATCGATTTTGAATTAGATAAGACCAGCGTCTTTTAATTCTAACTTTAAATAAGCATAAAAAATTGGAGCTGCGATTAAACCGCCTAAGCCAAAAATTGACTCAAATACTAGCATTGCTAATAAAATCTCCCATGCATTTGCATTGATTTTATGCCCAATAATTTTAGCATTAATAAAATATTCAAGTTTATGAACCAGAACGAGATAAAATAATGCTGCTCCTGCTAGTCCTAGGGAAATGGTAAGAGCTGCAATAAACGTTAAAGTGTTTGAAAGTAGATTTCCTAAAATTGGAATGAGACCAAACATAAAGGTCAAAATAGTTAAAGTTTTGGCAAAAGGAAGGTGAACTCCCCAAAGCGGCAATAAAATAAAGGCGAATAAAATAAAGAGCAGCGTGTTAATCGCTGAAATTTTTATTTGGGCAAAAACAACATTTTTAAATGAAATTGATAATTTTTGAATACGTTGGATAAGCAGTGACTTAAAAACAGGCTGAGGCGTACGGCGATGAAAACCATGTATCGCCACCAAAATACCAATAATTAATCCCATGACCATGGTCACGAAGTTATGCAAAATATCGGAACTGGTGTTTTTTAGGGTGGTGACGTTATCTTTCATAAATGCAAAGATTTCGTCTTTTAGATCTGTCACGCTATCAGGAATATAACCTGGAAGATATTTTGTGATCTCTGCTTGCAAATGAAGGAGGGTTTGATCAACCTTGCTATTAATACTATGTAATCCGACGCCTTTTAGATCGTATACAACAAAACTAATCAGACTCGTTATGAAAAAACCAATAAGTGAGATGGTGACGATACTGAGTAAAATACTAATAAAAATACGGGCTCTTTGGCCATCAATATAACGTTCTACAACCGAACTTAAACTAATAATAATTTCATAAATGAGAAAGCCTGCAAAAAAACTTGCTAATAGATGTAATGGGATAACCGAAAGCAAAAAGATGCCCATTAGAATGTAGCTTGCAATCAGACTTTGACGATTATTCAAATTTTGCATGTGGATCCCTGAGATCGTTGGGAATATAGGAGAAAGAGCAAACGGAATGATTATTTATACTCTGGCAAGCTATTCGCTTCAATCAGTGAATTATATTTTTATTGGAAAATAGAGGAGTTAGATGTAAAAATGGCCTGTTCATCAACAAGCCATTCATTAGATCATTTTAGCGAATTTTTGCTTCATCTAAATGACGTGCACCTTCTAAAATCATCCGAATCATAATCATGGTTTGTTCAGCAACTTCTGCACGTTGATTGATCGGCAAATCAATCACTTTGGCGCCCATGTGAAACACAAGTTGAGTAATTGCTTTAGCAACAAGGTCTGGGTGATACAGGTGATTGTTATTTAAGCGTTCAAGACGAATTAAATCTTCTTGTAGCTCTTGCTGAAAAAAGTTGAGCTGGCGGTCTACGGCAGCCTTATAAGAAGCAGAACCTGTAAAACTTTCACGTAGTAATAAACTTAAATTACCTTCATCGGCATCGAGTTGTTGAAGGAAAATATCGACAGAACTACGAATAATACTTTCTTGTAAAGAAGCACGTAGGCGAGCCTGACGGATAATTTTACGTAAAACGATACCTGCGCGGTCAATTAGAGAAATTGCTAATTCATCAATATCTTTAAAATGTCGATAGAAACTATTTGGCGCAATTCCTGCTTCTCGAGCTACTTCTCGTAAACTCAATGAAGCAATACTTTTTTGCGGACCAATGAGGTTTAAAGCGGCCTGAAAAAGTTCTTCTTTAGTAATTGTCGCTTTTCTTCCAACAGAACGCGTAGCTGTTTTAATTTCAATGACATCTTGTTGTTGAGGTGTGTCATTCAGGTTCTGAGAAAGTGAAGATTGGGTCATGCTGTTCAATATATTTGTAAACTCTCAGGATTATAGCCTTAGAAGCTGAACTTGTGAAATTGTAATTAAAAGTACGGGTGTATATACAAATATATATACATGTGTATAATAATTAAAAAAGAGCGACAGAGCCTTCAGTTATGCAAGCAATCGAAAAGAGAAATTCTCTATTCAATTCATTGACACAAGCCATCTTTGATAAAGAAATGGCTAATTTCTGGCTACAAAAAGTTAATCCTTTATGGTCTGTAAAACATGGCCTTGTTCAAATTGTAAAAAAAGAATTTGTCGCTCACGACATGGTGAGCCTAACGCTAAAATGCAACCGCCTAGTAAAAATGGGCGTTGCAGGCCAGCATCATCCTGTGATTGTTGAAATTGCTGGTCGTCGCTATGAACGTACTTATAGTTTGACGCAAATAGATGCGCAGCACTTACGTTTAACCGTAAAAAAAGTTGCTGATGGTATCGTGAGTAACTGGTTTATTTCTGAAAGCCAAATCGGTGATATTTTTGAGCTTGGTCAACCTTATGGTGACATGCAACAAAACATCAAAACACCGAATTTAATTATGTTGGCTGCGGGTAGTGGTATTACCCCAATGTTGAGCCTAATTACTGCGATTAAACAAAGTCAGCAGTTAGATAAAGTTCAGGTACAACTTTTATATTGGGTGAAACAACGTTCAGATGCGGCTTTTGTTGAATACTTTGAAAAAGTTGCACAGCAATATCCGAACTTTAATTATCAGGTTTTCTATACACAAGAAACCCCAAATGATGAGCGTTTAAATACAGAGCATTTAGCATTAGTTGATGATGTAGAAAACAGCACAATTTATGCGTGTGGACCTTCTGGCTTTGTGGCGACAGTTGAGCAACTTTTTGAAAAATCTCCAGCCGTTTTAACAGAGGCCTTTAGCTTAACAAATGAAAGCTCTGCTGATGATATTGGTTATGTGAATGTCACATTAACCCAGTCTAATAAGGTAATTGCAATTCCTAAAGGCCAGTCAATTCTGGTTAGCCTTGAACATGAAGGCCTTAAACCAACTCATGGTTGCCGTATGGGAATTTGTAATAAATGTGTTTGTAATAAATCACAAGGTTCAA
This sequence comes from Acinetobacter sp. 22512, assembly GCF_052044755.1. NCBI lineage: Bacteria > Pseudomonadati > Pseudomonadota > Gammaproteobacteria > Moraxellales > Moraxellaceae > Acinetobacter > Acinetobacter sp. 22512. The sequence goes on from NZ_JBQENP010000004.1 coordinate 230,242, forward strand.
CACGTAATTTACTTAACGGTAGTGAAAACACTGAACCAAGCCAATTACTCAAAATTTGTGTGAACTCAGCACAATCCGATCTAGTTATTGATCTTTAAGAGAGAACTCTTATGAATATGCCAGTGAAAGTCGAATATTTTAAAAATCCTAAAAATCGAGATTTGACTCCAGCAGAACTTGATGCATTTGCAAAAGAGCTCGATCAGATCAAGCAAGAAGTATTGGATGATTTGGGTGAGAAAGACGCTAAATATATCCGCCGTGTTTATGCTGCAATTCGTTATAGTAGCTTTTTAGGTCGTGCATGTTTGTTTGCAGGTTGGTTCCCACCAGCATGGATTTTAGGAACAGGTCTGTTAGGCTTCTCTAAAATTATGGAAAACATGGAACTCGGTCATAACGTGATGCACGGTCAATATGACTGGATGAACGATCCTAAATTTAATGGTCAAACTTACGAGTGGGATACTGTCGGTACTTCTGATAACTGGCGCCAAACTCATAACTATAAACATCACACCTATACCAACATTAAAGGTATTGATGATGACATCGGTTACGGTTTACTTCGTTTATTCCCAGAGCAACGCTGGAAGCCGGGTTTCTTACTTCAACCTGTTTATAGCATCCCATTCTGTTTATTGTTCCAATGGGGCGTAGCTATTCAGAATCTTGAAATTGGACGTGTCCTTTATAAACGTAAGAGCATGGCAAAATTCTTGGAAGAGTTAAAACCTGTTAATAAAAAGATTGGAAAACAACTTTTTAAAGACTATGTTTTCTTCCCTTTAATTGCAGGTCCAGCAGCTTTACCTGTATTCACTGGTAATTTGGTTGCAAATGGTCTTCGTAATATCTGGACATTTACGATTATTTTTTGTGGTCATTTCACAAAAGATGCGGAAGTATTTCCAAAGTCTGTTTTACAAGAAGAAAGCCGTGGTCACTGGTATATGCGCCAGATTCGTGGCTCTTCTAACTTGAAAGGTTCAGAAGCATTACATATTTTAAGCGGACATTTGAGCCATCAGATTGAGCACCATTTATTCCCTGATATCCCAGCGCGTCGTTATCGCCAAATGGCTCCAAAAGTTGAAGCTGTATGTAAAAAATATGGTCTAAATTATAACAATGCAAGTCTGGCTAAACAGTTTGGACAAGTGGTAGGCCGTATATTTAAATACGCTTTACCTTTTAAAAAATAAGTCAAAAAAAGCCCTGAACTAATCAGGGCTTTTTTTTAGAGAAACAAATTATTTAAACTGAATTGAACCGTTTGCATTCACAGTAATTTTAGACTCACCAGCTGCCATGTCTTGAGCTGGTGCAGCTTCGGCCATAGCAAATTTAGCCATGCTGGCACGCATTACAGGTTGTGGGAAATAGTTATTCGTGTTCAGGTTTAGAGTGACCAAACTATATTGGTTTTTATTCCAAGCTTGGGTCAACATTTGAGCACGTTGTTGGAAGTTTTTAGATGCTTCTACCATTAACTCATTTTCAACTTTTTTACGTTGTTCATCAGAAACCGTAAAGTTAATTGATTGAGTTTGGAAGTTTTGCTGTAATTCGTTTACTAACTGGCTAGCAGCTTTAAAGTCTTTACTTTCAAGACGGATTTCAGCGCGGCCACGCCATTCTTTTAACTTATTGCTATCGTTATCGTAAATTGGATAAGTGCTTTGAGCACCAGTTTCCACTTTTACTTGTGGATATTTACGAGAAACATTAAGTGCCTGATTCATCAGTTGATTAATTTGGTTTGAAAGCTCGGCTGGTTGTTTGTTACTTTTTTCAATATATAAAGTTGCATGCATTTCATCATTAGAAACTTGGCGAGAAGCTTCCGCTTGTACATTTACAATATTGTAGTTCAAAGCATTATCATCCTGAGCAAAAACTAAAGGGCTAAGGAGAGAACCTAAAAGAAGGGTGGATACGGCTAAAGTACGCATAAATTTTTCCTTTAAAAATTAATATAAATTTAATTTTTTTCATTAGGAAATGTTAAACATAACTTATGCATAACTTTTGCAGATTTTGTGGCGTATTTGTAATATTCAGATCAGGTTTTTTTAAATTTTGGTAAATATAAAGTCTTTAAAAATTAAAAGCTTAAAATTAAAGTGTTTCAATGTAACTTAAAAAATCAAAGTAATATAAAAAAAGAATATTTTCTTTAGGTTGTCACATAGTATGATGATAATTCATCATAACTATTGGGATGATACATTTTTTCAATAAGATTAGATGAGTAAAGTACATAAAAGACGTTTTTTTTCTTGTAAAATTAGGTATCATCGCGCTCCTAGTTACAAGATATAAAATAAGTGTCTTTACTAGTTCTATAAAGCACCGAGTCAAAGGACCAATCGTCACCAGACTTATTTCTTTCTACCCCTATCAGAGATGGTAATCCGATATGAGCGTTACTTCCGTTAACCCTGCCACTAATGCTACTAACGAATATTATTTGACTCGCCAAAGTCAAATGGAATCAAATGTTCGTAGCTATCCACGTAAATTACCGTTAGCGATAGCGAAAGCACAAGGATGCTGGGTTACTGATGTTGAAGGTACACAGTACCTTGATTGTTTAGCTGGGGCAGGTACATTGGCTTTAGGTCATAATCATCCTGCGGTGATTCAAAGTATTCAAGATACATTGGCAAGTGGTTTGCCATTGCATACTTTAGACTTAACCACACCTTTAAAAGATGCATTCACTGAAGCATTGTTAGCATATTTACCTGGTGGTAAAGAAGAATATTGCTTGCAGTTCTGTGGTCCTGCAGGTGCAGACGCAACTGAAGCAGCAATCAAACTTGCTAAGACTTACACTGGCCGTAGCTCAGTGATCAGTTTCTCAGGCGGTTATCATGGTATGACCCATGGTGCGCTTGCTATGACTGGTAACTTAAGTGCAAAAAATGCAGTTAACGGTTTAATGCCAGGCGTACAATTCATGCCATATCCGCATGAATACCGCTGCCCACTTGGTTTAGGTGGTGAAGCTGGTGTTGACGCTTTAACTTACTACTTTGAAAACTTTATTGAAGATGTAGAAAGCGGTGTAACAAAACCGGCTGCTGTTATTCTTGAAGCGATTCAAGGTGAAGGCGGCGTAGTTACAGCTCCAGTAAAATGGTTGCAAAAAATCCGTGAAGTGACTGAAAAGCACAACATCGTTTTAATTTTAGACGAAGTTCAAGCTGGCTTTGCACGTTCAGGCAAAATGTTTGCATTTGAACATGCAGGTATTGAACCTGATGTTGTTGTAATGTCTAAAGCAGTAGGTGGTGGTTTACCACTTGCAGTATTAGGTATTAAACGTAAATTTGATGCTTGGCAGCCTGCTGGTCACACGGGTACTTTCCGTGGTAACCAACTTGCTATGGGTACTGGTCTTGTCGTATTAAAAACGATTAGCGAACAAAATCTTGCTCAAAATGCGCAAGAGCGTGGTGACTTCTTACAAGCTGAATTTAAAAAATTAGCTCAAGAATTCCCATGTATCGGTAACGTACGTGGTCGCGGTTTAATGATCGGTGTTGAGATCGTTGACGAGCGTAAACCAGCTGATCGTATTGGTTCGCATCCTGCTGACTCACAATTAGCTGCTGCAATTCAAACTGCTTGTTTCAACAATAAATTATTGCTTGAAAAAGGTGGTCGTAACGGTACGGTAATTCGTTTACTTTGCCCGCTTATCATCACTCAAGACGAGTGTGTTGAAGTAGTTGCTCGCTTTAAGAAAGCAATTGCAGAAGCATTGGTTGCAGTACGAGGCGCATAAGTATGGTGGATTTTGCAGAACATCGTAAAGCGTTACTCTGCAATGATGCACAATCCATTGCTGACTATGAGTCAGCAATGGGCGAAGCGGTAAAAGCCGTTTCAGCATGGTTGCAAAATGAAAAGATGTACACTGGTGGTAGCATTAAAGAATTGCGTTCAGCAATTTCTTTCCAACCTTCAAAAGAAGGTATGGGTGTACAAGAATCTCTTCAACGTATGATTGAGCTTTTCTTGAATAAAAGCTTGAAAGTACATCATCCACATTCATTAGCACATTTACACTGCCCAACCATGGTGATGAGCCAGATTGCGGAAGTGTTAATCAATGCAACTAACCAATCTATGGACTCATGGGATCAAAGCCCGGCAGGTTCATTAATGGAAGTTCAGCTCATTGATTGGTTGCGTCAAAAAGTAGGTTATGGTTCTGGTCAGGCTGGTGTTTTCACTTCTGGCGGTACTCAATCTAACTTGATGGGTGTATTGCTTGCTCGTGACTGGTGCATCTCGAAAAACTGGAAAGACGAAAATGGTAATCCATGGTCTGTACAGCGTGATGGTATTCCTGCCGATGCAATGAAAAACGTCAAAGTCATTTGTTCTGAAAATGCACATTTCTCTGTGCAAAAGAACATGGCAATGATGGGCATGGGCTTCCAGTCAGTTGTGACTGTTCCTGTGAATGAAAATGCACAAATGGATGTAGATGCTCTCGAAAAAACGATGGCGCATCTTCAGTCTGAAGGTAAAGTTGTTGCTTGTGTCGTTGCGACAGCAGGTACGACTGATGCCGGTGCAATTGACCCATTGAAGAAAATCCGTGAAATTACCAATAAATATGGTTCATGGATGCATATCGATGCGGCATGGGGCGGTGCATTAATTCTGTCAAATGACTATCGTGCAATGCTTGATGGTATTGAGTTGTCTGACTCGATTACCCTCGACTTCCATAAGCATTATTTCCAAAGCATTAGCTGTGGCGCGTTCTTGTTGAAAGATGAAGCGAACTATCGTTTCATGCACTACGAAGCTGAATACTTGAACTCTGCTTATGACGAAGAGCACGGTGTACCAAACCTTGTGTCTAAGTCATTACAAACGACTCGTCGTTTTGATGCATTGAAATTGTGGATGACAATTGAATCACTAGGTGAAGACCTTTATGGTTCAATGATTGACCATGGTGTAAAACTTACTCGTGAAGTTGCAGATTACATCAAGGCAACTGATGGTTTAGAACTTTTAGTTGAGCCTCAGTTTGCTTCGGTATTATTCCGTGTTGTTCCACAAGGCTACCCAGCTGAGTTTATCGATAGCTTGAACCAAAACGTAGCGGACGAATTGTTTGCACGTGGTGAAGCAAATATCGGTGTAACAAAAGTGGGTAATGTACAGTCATTGAAAATGACAACATTAAGCCCTGTTGTGACATTCGAAAACGTTAAAAACCTTTTAGGTCAAGTATTGGCTGAAGCTGACCGCATTAAAGATGCAATTGCTTCTGGTAACTATGTACCACCAATCGACTAATTGAGTTGATAACAAAAAAAGCTCGGTTTATTACCGGGCTTTTTTATGGCAGATTGTTTTTATTTGGATTGTGTATGAAGAAAAGAATACATGCACAAATCATGCATATTTTCAAAAAACAAAAATAATTATGCATGATTTATGGGGAGCAAATTTCTTATTGTATTGGTATGTCCCCAATATTTTTGGTCACATTGATATATCAATATCGTACTTACTTTAAATAATCCCGCTTTAACTGAAAAAAGTAAGTGGCTGTAATTACAATTAAGACAAGGAAGAAGAAATGCAACAAGCGAATATGCTCAATGAATTTAAACTCATTATTGGCGGTCAACTTTGTTCAGGTGAACAAGGTGAACTAGAAATTCTTAACCCTGCTACTGGCTTAACTGCTGCACGTTGTGCAAAAGCATCGGTTGCGCAAGTAAATCAGGCAGTGAGTGCTGCTAAACAAGCATCTAAAGCTTGGCAACAAGTTTCACACGAAGAGCGTAAGTTAATCTTGAACAAGATTGCCGATAGCATTGAAAAGCACGCTGAAATGCTCGCAGAGTTGGTTGTGCTTGAACAAGGTAAGCCACTCGCACTTGCTCAAATGGAAGTGCAGGGCGCAATTGGCTGGACTCGCTATGCGGCTGCGATGGATTTACCTGTAGAAGTAATTGAAGACAGTGAAACCAAGCGTATTGAGCGCCATCGCCAACCATTAGGTGTAGTGGCTTCAATTACACCATGGAACTGGCCACTGATGATTGCAGTTTGGCACATCATGCCTGCATTGCGTGCGGGTAACGTGGTCATTAGCAAACCTTCTGAATACACACCACTATCAACTTTGCGTTTATGTGAAATCATTCAGCAAGAAGTTCCTGCTGGTGTAATTTCGATTGTGGTTGGTGCTGGTGAGATTGGCGAAGCATTATCTTCTCATCCAGATGTACAAAAAGTTGTATTTACGGGTTCAACTCGAACAGGCCAGCACATTATGGCCGGTGCAGCTCAGCAGCTAAAACACTTAACTTTAGAGTTGGGTGGTAATGATGCTGGTATTGTATTACCAGATGCAAATATCGATGAAATTGCACCTAAGATTTTTAATATGGCGTTCTTGAATGCCGGTCAAACATGTGCAGCCTTAAAGCGCTTATACGTTCATGAAAGCCAGTATGAAGCTTTATCTCAAAAGTTAGCTGATATTGCCAACGCTCAAGTTGTGGGTGATGGTATGGCATCTTCTACAACATTTGGTCCAGTACAAAACAAAATGCAATATAACAAAGTGAAAGCACTTATTGCCGATGCCATTTCTCAAGGAGCAAAAGCACTTTCTGGGCAACAGCAGCTACCAGAGCAGGGCTACTTTATTGCACCAACTATATTGACTGAAGTTTCTGATTCTTGCCGCGTGGTGCAAGAAGAACAGTTTGGCCCTGTATTACCTGTTTTAAAATATACCGATATCAACGATGCAATTGCTCGTGCCAATGACAGTGAGTTTGGTTTGGGTGGTTCAATCTGGTCGTCAGATATTAAAGCAGCACAGACTTACGCTAGTCAGCTTCAATGTGGTACTGTTTGGATTAATACCCATGCAGAAGTTCTTCCTCATGCGCCTTTTGGCGGCTGGAAAATGTCTGGCCTAGGTGCTGAATTTGGCTTGGAAGGTTTGCTTGAAAATACAATTGGGCAAACAGTCCATATTAGTAAAGTCTAAATATTAACTTTAAGGCGGATCTATTATCCGCCTTTTTATTTTCACTTTATTTAAGAGTGAAATGCTTAGTTTACTTATTGGGAGTGATGATAGCTCATACTTTTAGGTTTGATTAAAAAATGATTCTGTTCTTTAATTTTTTTAAGAACAATGTAAGACTTTATATGGCCAATAAAATTATAAGAAAGCAATCTTTCGGTCACAAATTGAGAAAGCTGTTCTAAGTTTTCAGCAACGACTTTTAAAATAAAATCTGCATCACCACTAATTGAGAATGCATCCTGAATGTTGTCTTCAGCTTCAATGAGCTCTTGAAAAGCCTGCTGTGATTTTGCCTCGTGTGTCCTTAAATTAATATGAATCATTGCTGTAACTTCCAGTCCTAGCGCCTGCTGCTGGATGCGTGCAGTGTAGCCTAGAATTATGCCTTTTTGCTCGAGTAATTGACGTCGTCGTGAACATTGCGAAGCAGATAAACCAATTAAATCTCCTATTTCTTGATTAGTGAGCCGCCCATTCTTTTGTAGTGCCTGAATGATTTGCCAGTCGAACTTATCCATTGCATAAAATCCTTTTATGATACACAAATCATGTATTTTTATTAAAATGCGTTTCCATTATGCACAAAATATAAAAGATAGATGAAATATTATTTTTCTATGGAATAAAAATTGGTCTCAAAGGATATAGAGCAATGTTCATAGAAATCGGTGACTTTTTAAATCTTCGTTTAAAACAAATGGGTATCCAACATCTTTTTGGTGTACCTGGTGATTTTAACCTCTCATATCTAGAACAAGTTGAAGCAGACCCACAACTCGAATTTATTGGAAATTGTAATGAATTAAATGCTGCCTATGCAGCTGATGGTTATGCACGAATTAACGGTTTTTCTGCCTTGGCAACCACTTATGGTGTAGGTGACTTAAGTGCGATTAATGGTATTGCAGGTGCCTATGCAGAAAATGTACCTCTTATTCATATCTCAGGAATTCCACCGTTACATGCGGTTCAAAAGGGCACACTAATACATCATACGCTTGTCGATGGTAACTACGACAATATTATGAACTGTATGAAAGAGTTCACAGTTGCCCAAACACGTTTAACTCCTGCAAATGCAGCTTTTGAAATTGACCGTGTATTACGTCAGTGTTTCCTGGAACGCCGTCCTGTGCACATTCAACTACCAGGCGATATTACTCACGTTAAGATTGAAGTATCTGAACGTCCGCTTGACTTAAGCTACCCAGCTGTTGAACCTGAATTATTGCAGAGTGTGGTAAGCAAACTCTGTGACATTATTGAGAATGCTCAAAGTCCAGCGCTTTTAATAGATAATGAAGCTTCAGTTTTTGGTGTAACTTCACTTTTAAATGATTTATCTCAAAAATGCTCAATTCCATTTGCAGGCATGAATACTGCAAAAAATATTATGGATGAAGGTTCACCTCGTTACATTGGAACTTATGTGGGTGGGGCAAGCCAGCCTCATGTGAAAAATATCATTGAACAATCCGACTGTTTAATTGGTGTTGGTGCACGCTTTACCGATGTAGGCTCAGCTGTATTTACTCATCAAATTGAGACCAAAAACTACATCGAAATTAAATCTTATGGCCTAAATATTTTTGGTCAGGATTTTCCAGGTATTGAAATTGGACAATTACTTGTCGAGCTAAATAAAAAAGTTGCGCCACGTAAATCAACAACCCCTCTTCTTGAAAAACAACCTCAGAAAGTAATTGAAGCTCCAGCTCAACAAAAGCTAAGCCAAGATGTGCTTTGGAATTACATTTCAGGGTTCTTAAAAGAAGATGATGTGATTATTGGTGAGGTAGGAACATCAAACTCTGCTTTGTCAGGTATCAAACTTCCTGCTACAGCTAAATATATTGCTCAGCCGCTTTGGGGTTCTATTGGTTATACCTTGCCAGCTTTACTTGGTAGCTTGCTGGCAGCTCCTGAACGCCGTCAAATTTTATTTATTGGCGATGGTTCTTTCCAGCTTACGGTACAAGAGCTTTCTACAATTATCCGTCATGGTTTAAAACCAATCATTTTCTTGCTGAACAATGGCGGCTATACCATTGAGCGCTTAATTATGGGTGAAAACGCGGCCTATAACGACGTGCAAAACTGGAAATACACTGAAATTCCTGCGGTATTTAACGGTAAAAAAGGCCATACAACTTATGTGGTTGAAACCGCTGGCCAGCTCAAGAGCGTTTTAGAAAATGTTCAGCAAAATGATCAGTTAACTTTCATTGAATTAAAACTACCAGCAATGGATGCGCCGGTAAGTTTGAAAAAATTTGCTTCTGTGATTGCTCGTTTTGACTACGGTGATCGCGGTTACGAAATTTTAAAGGAGCGTTCCCAACCGATTAAATGTAAGGATGCAATCTCTTTTTAAATAGAAGACAGGACAAGTCTTCTCAAAAATTAAATGGACTCATATTAAAGCTACTTATTTCCGAAGGCCGGGTTCTGGCCTTCGGATATGGTGCTGAATAAAGGTGTACAGGAAGTGACACCAACATTGGAGATAATGTTATGGATGCAAACAATAAGCACGAGTTAAAACAAGGCTTATCCAATCGGCATATTCAACTCATCGCACTCGGAGGGGCGATTGGTACAGGATTATTCTTAGGTCTTTCACAAACAATTAAATTGGCTGGTCCTTCAATTTTATTAGGATATGCAATTGCAGGAATTATTGCCTTTTTAATTATGCGCCATTTAGGTGAAATGGTTGTTGAAGAGCCGGTCAGTGGTTCTTTTAGTTATTTTGCGAACAAATATTGGGGCAAAATGGCGGGTTTTATGTCTGGCTGGAACTATTGGGTATTATATGTACTCGTCAGCATGGCTGAATTGAGTGCGATTGGGACGTTTATACAGTTTTGGTGGCCTGAAATTCCGACATGGCTGACTGCTTTATTTTTCTTTATTTTAATTAACGGCATTAACTTGGTAAATGTCCGCTTTTTTGGGGAATCCGAGTTCTTATTTTCCTGCATTAAAATTGTTGCCATTTTAAGTATGATTGGTTTCGGTGCTTATCTTTTACTTTCAGGCTCAGCAGGTCCGCAAGCGGGTGTTGCAAATTTATGGCAACACGGTGGTTTCTTCCCGCACGGGATTCACGGTTTTGTCATGGCTTTAGCTGTCATTATGTTTGCATTTGGTGGCTTGGAATTAATTGGTATTGCTGCAGCTGAAACGAAGAAACCGGAAACCACTATTCCTAAAGCAGTAAATCAGATTGTGTACCGTATTTTAATTTTTTATATCGGTGCAATCGGTATTCTTTTATGTCTTTATCCATGGAACATGGTGGCAGAAGGCGGCAGTCCATTTGTTATGATTTTCCAGTCACTCAATAGTAACGGTGTTGCGAACGTTCTGAACTTTGTGGTCTTGATTGCTGCTATTTCAGTTTATAACAGCTGTATCTATTGTAATAGCCGTATGTTGCATGGTTTGGCAGAGCAGGGTAATGCTCCTGCAATTTTGAAAAAAGTAAACAGTCGCGGTATTCCAGTTCCAGCAGCAGTTGTTTCTGCATCTATTACAGCAATATGTGTGGTCGTGAATTATCTGATTCCTGGTCAAGCTTTTCAGCTCTTCATGATGCTTGTGGTGGCTGCACTTGTCATTAACTGGCTCATGATTTCAGTGACGCATTTGAAATTTACCAAAGCAATGAAATTGCAAAGACGCCAAACTAAGTTCCAAAGCATTATGAGTCCTTGGAGTAATTATTTAACCATTAGCTTTGTATGCTTTATTCTTATTATTATGGCGATGACTCCAGATATGAGATTGGCAGTTATTTTAGGGCCAATCTGGCTTGTTGTTTTAGCTGTGATGTACTTCTTAAAATATCGTAAAAAAATGGTTGTTCTGCCAGAAGTACAATCGAATTGATCCTTTAAATTGACAATGATATTGCGGTTATCAGCCTTAGGGTCGGTAACCCTTTATCTTTTGTCATATTATTTTCATGTTACAAAGAAATTGTTTTTTTCTAGAAATTTTTAATAATAATTTTAATGACAGAAAATATTTAAATAATAAAATTAATAAATCAGTAAATTACCGTTTTTTAATATATTTATAATACCTTTTGTTTTTATATTTTATAAAAAATAAAAATTTAATATTTTTAGTTAATGTCATAATATAGATTGATAGAGAGGGTTAAATAATCTCTGTATTTAAAATAACTAATTGATAGTACATAAAAAATATTAATGTGACAGTTAACAATATCGAAATCATTAAAGCGTCATCATACTGTAACTTAATTGTCATATTTTCTATTCACAATGCAGCTATCGAAGAGCGTACAAGCACTCAACAAAAAGTGACGTACAACCTATTGCATTAATGAGAGAGAACAGAATGCGCTTAAATCCACGTCAAATCGCAATTGCGTTAGCAGTAACTGGGGCAGCTGTAACAACGACTGCAAATGCAGCTCGTGATACGATTCAAATTGCTGGTTCTTCAACTGTATTACCGTTTGCCAGCGTTGTAGCTGAAGAGTTTGGTAATACTTTCCCTCAATTTAAAACTCCTGTAGTTGGTTCTGGCGGTTCTTCTGCTGGTTTGAAACAATTCTGTCAAGGTGTTGGCGATAACACGATCGACGTTGCTAACTCTTCTCGTAAAATTAAAAGCACTGAAATCGAAGCTTGTAACAAAGCTGGTGTAAAACAAATTCAAGAAATCAAAATCGGTTACGACGGTATTGTATTCGCGTCTAACTCAAACAAAGCAGCTTATAAATTAAAACCTTACCACGTGTTTGCTGCTTTAGCTGCACAGTTACCTTCAAAAGGTAAATTGGTTCCAAACCCATATACAAACTGGAATCAAATTGATAAAACACTTCCAAATGAACCGATTACTCTTGTAATCCCTGCATCTAACCACGGTACTCGTGAAGTTTTCCAAGAGAAAATGGTTGAAGCTGGTTGTGAAGCATATGAATACTTCAAGAGCTTAGATAAAGATGCTCAGAAGAAAGCATGTTCTACTTTCCGTAAAGATGGCCGTGTAATTGAAATCGCTGGTGACTATACAGAAACATTAGCGCGCTTAAAGACTTCTCCAAGTGCAGTAGGCGTGTTTGGTTTAAGTTTCTATGACATGAACCGTGACAAGTTACGTGTAGCAACAGTAAACAACGTTGTTCCATCTGAGAAGACAGTATTGAATGGTACATACCCTGTATCTCGCCCATTGTACTTCTACGTGAAAGGCGAACACTTAAAATCAGTTAAAGGCTTACCGCAATATGTAGAATATTTCGTAAGCAAGAAAGCAACTGGTAAAGGTTCTAAAGCTGAACGTGATGGTTTAATCGCGATGTCTGATGCTGAACGTGCAAAAGTTTTGGCTGACTTTAAAGCAGGTAAAACTGTTAAATAAGTTAGTTTGAATGAAGGCTGGTGATCTTAAGAGTTCATCAGCCTTTTTGTCTAACTTGTTTTTCCAAATTATGACAATTGAGAAAACAGTGGAGAGTACATGAATCTGCTACTTATCGGTGTGCTGTTAGCCCTTGTGGCCATCGCATATCAACTTGGGCTGAGAAAGAGCCGTAACATAGCAGGTAAGGGAAGCAACTCGGCGACGTTACATTCTCGTCCTGGTTATTATGGCGCACTGGTTGGTCTTTGGTGCGGTATCCCTGCTTTTTTAATTTTGATCATTTGGAACTTGGTTGAACCAAGTATTTTAAATCATATTATTTTTAATAATATTCCGGCGTCTGTAAGTGCTTCTCTTGATGAAGCGGGTAGAAGTGTATTGGTTGATCGTGTTCAATCAATTGCTTCAGGTTTTGGGGTGAGCGATAAACCGGCAGCCTACGAATTAGCTGCTGCTCAACAGTTTGCAAAATTTCAAACCATTGGCTCTTTTGCCAAATTTGCTGTTGTAATTTGTGCTGCTTTATTGGGGTTGGTTTGGGCAAAGAAAAAAATCAGCCAACAATATCGTGCTCGTAACCAAGTTGAACGTGCCATTAATGTTGGTTTGATTTTATGTTCTGGTGTTGCGATTTTGACAACCATCGGTATCGTAATGTCGATGTTTGGCGAAGCAATGCACTTCTTCCGTTTTGTCAGTCCAATGGACTTTTTCTTTGGTACAGAATGGAATCCGGGCTTTAGTACTTCTGGTAATGCTGAAGGCAGTTATGGTTTATTACCATTGCTATGGGGGACGCTCATGGTCAGTGGTATCGCTCTACTCGTTGCTGTACCAGTTGGATTAATGATCGCAATTTATTTAGCTGAATATGCTTCACCATGGTTCCGCTCATGGGCAAAACCGACAATTGAAGTCTTAGCGGGTATTCCAACAATTGTTTATGGTGTATTTGCCATGATGATTATTGGACCATTCTTTAAAGCAGCGGGTGCATATGTTGGTTTAGAGATTAATGCGACGAGTGCTTTAACTGCTGGCTTTGTAATGGGAATTATGATTATCCCGTTTGTATCATCTTTGTCAGATGACATTATTACTCAAGTCCCGCGTGCACTACGTGACGGTTCTTTAGGACTTGGTGCGACTAAGTCTGAAACAATTCGTCAAGTCGTATTACCAGCAGCTTTACCGGGTATTACAGGCGCTTTCTTATTGGCAGTCTCTCGCGCTGTTGGGGAAACCATGATTGTGGTTTTAGCAGCAGGGAACAGCCCACTTTTACACGCAAATCCATTTGAAGCTGTTTCGACAGTGACAGTAACTATTGTAAAACAGTTGACTGGAGATACAGACTTCTCAAGTCCACAAGCATTGGTTGCATTCGCGCTAGGTTTAACACTATTTGTTATTACCTTGGGATTAAATATTGTAGCACTGTACATTGTGCGTAAATACCGTGAGCAATACGAATGAGTACATCAAATACATCGTCTCCTATGGATCAGAACGTATTTGATCCGAAAACTGCTGCCGAAACACGTGAACGACGTAAACAGGTTATTGAAAAATCTTTGGCTAAACGTCATCGCAAAGAAAAAGCTTTCCGTTTTGCGGGTTTCTCGGCAGTCATTATTGGTCTTGCATTCGTTGCTCTCTTGTTCGGTAGTATCTTGGCAAAAGGTTTACCTGCTTTTTGGCAAACCAGTATGAATGTTCCAATTTACTTTGACCCTAAAGTGATTGATGCAGGACCAGTACCTGTACGTACTCAAGGTGAAACACCTGCGCATTACCAAGAACGTTATGTCGATTGGCAAACTAAAATGGGTATGGTCGATTGGGATGGCATCATTGTAAATGGAATGATTGCTAAAGATCCTGCACTTGCATCACAACGTGACTACTTGAGTAGCTTATATGCAAGCTCGGAAGCTTATCGTCTACGTGATATGGTTTTTGCAGATCCATCACTTATTGGTAAAAAAGAAAATATTACCTTCTTAGGTGATGCGAATGTCGATGTTTGGTTAAAAGGTAATATTGATCGTTCATTACCAGATGATCAGCAACAACTCGATCCAGAAGTGCGTAAGCTCGCAGATGAATTAAAGGCGAAAGGTGTTCTTGAAAGTACATTTAACTTGAACTTATTTAAGAATCCTGACTCTCGTAGTTCTCCAGCAATTAGTGGTCTTGCAGGTGCATTCATGGGTTCATTATTCATGATGCTGATTGTGATCATCATTGCGATCCCAATTGGTGTTGCCAGCGCAATCTATCTTGAAGAGTTTGCTCCAAAAAATGTTCTGACCGACATTATTGAAGTAAATATTAATAACCTTGCTGCTGTTCCTTCTATCGTATTTGGTTTACTTGGTGCTGCAATTTTCATTGGTTGGATGCATTTGCCTTTATCAGCTCCGCTGGTGGGTGGTTTGGTTTTAAGCTTAATGACACTACCAACAGTCATCATTACCACGCGCGCTTCATTAAAAGCAGTGCCACCTTCTATTCGACAAGCGGCACTTGGTTTGGGAGCTTCTAAGTTCCAAACGATTTTCCATCACGTTTTACCGTTGGCATTACCGGGCATTATGACAGGTGCAATTATTGGTGTTGCACATGCGCTTGGTGAAACCGCACCTTTACTTTTAATTGGAATGAGTGCATTCGTTGCAAGTATTCCAGCAACTCCATTTGATCAAGCAACTGCTTTACCTGTACAGGTCTACTTATGGCAGGGTAATGAGTTGCGTAACTTCTTCGAAGGCCGTACTGCTGCTGCGATTATCGTACTGCTTGCATTAATGATTGGTTTAAACAGTCTTGCAATTTGGTTACGTAAAAAGTTCGAAGTGCGTTGGTAATAGAGGATAAATCATGAATACTATTGATATTACGAATTCCTTAGAAAAGGATAAGTTAGTGAATACTGAACAATCTCAATTTACAGATAAATCGCTGAATCATGGCACTTCGTATGTTTCGCATTTTGAACCACATACTTCAAAAAAGCAGAACTCAAACGAAATCAAAATTAGTGCACAAGATGCCCATGTTTATTATGGTGATTTTGAAGCTATCAAAGGTATTGACCTAGATATTTACCAAAATGAAGTGATCGCATTTATTGGTCCTTCAGGCTGTGGTAAATCAACGTTTCTTCGTACGTTAAACCGTATGAACGATACGATTGATGGTTGCCGCGTAACAGGTAAAATTACCCTTGATAACCACAATATTTATGACCCAAATCTAGACGTTGTATTATTGCGTGCTCAGGTTGGTATGGTGTTCCAAAAGCCAAACCCATTCCCTAAATCTATTTTTGACAACGTGGCTTATGGCCCTAAACTTCACGGTTTAGCGCGTGATAAATATGACCTAGAAGAAATTGTTGAAAATAGCTTACGTAAAGCTGGTTTGTGGGATGAGGTTAAAGACCGTTTGAATCAGCCAGGTACAGGTTTATCAGGTGGTCAGCAACAACGTTTATGTATTGCACGTACCATTGCTGTTAGTCCTGAAGTGATTTTAATGGATGAGCCGTGTTCGGCACTCGATCCAATTGCAACAGCAAAAGTAGAAGAACTTATTTCTGAATTGTCGAATCAATACACAATTGTGATTGTGACTCACTCAATGCAACAAGCGGCACGTGTTTCTGATCGTACTGCTTATTTCCATTTAGGTGATTTAATTGAAGTCAACTCAACTGAAAAAGTCTTTACTCAACCTGACCATCAGTTAACGGAAGCGTATATTACTGGTCGCTTCGGTTGATTAATAAACAATAAAAGAAAAAGAGCCACGTGCTCTTTTTTTTATTTTATAAATGAAAATGAATCTATTTTGCAAAATCGCTATTGAATTTTAATCAAAAGGACCACATCTTAAGGCTATAAAGATAAACTTATGAGCTTAGAATTTTATGTTATTCCATTTGCCTAAACTCCCTGCGGAAATACGTGTTAGTCATTTAAATGCACGTGTAAATGAACAGAGAAAAAAAATTGCACAAACTACGGCAAGCCGTTTAGAACTTTTACAATTAGCTCAACAACTTGCTAAAGAAGCTAAAATTCGCCGTAAAAATAATCAGAAAATTTTTGTTTTAGATTTCAAAGGTGATATTCAAGCTTCGGCAGTTGAAAACTTACGTGAAGAAATTACCCTGATTTTAGCAACTGCTAAAGCAGGACGTGATCGTATTGTAGTTCGTCTTGAAAGCCCAGGTGGTATGGTGCATGGTTATGGTCTAGCAGCAGCTCAGTTGGTGCGTTTACGCGATGCAGGTTTTCATTTAACAATTTGTGTTGATAAAGTCGCTGCAAGTGGTGGCTATATGATGGCATGTATTGCAAATGAAATTATTGCAGCACCGTTTGCTATTGTGGGTTCAATTGGCGTGGTTGCTCAAGTTCCAAACTTTAATCGTCTTTTAAAAGAACACAATGTGGATTTTGAGCTTTACACAGCAGGGCAGTATAAGCGTACAGTCACCATGTTTGGTGAAAATACGCCTGAAGGTAAAGCGAAGTTCGAAGAAGAACTGCAACAAACTCATGTTTTATTTAAGCACTTTGTTGAAAAATATCGCCCACAGCTTAATGTTGATAAGGTGGCGACAGGTGAGCATTGGTATGGTGAAGATGCCCTAGATCTGAACCTTGTTGATAAATTACAAACATCTGATGAGTATTTATTAGCTTTATTGCCACAACATGATGTTTATGTCATTAATACACGTAAGAAAGCGACCTTAGGTGAAAAGCTGGGTTTACAAGCAGCGCAAATGGCCGATAGTTTGATTCCTACTGTAATGAGTAAAGTCATGGAAAGCCTAGCAAAGGCGAATACGACGCTTGTGCAGGTACGTGATCCAAAACTATAAGTTTATCTAATTCAAATGTTATAAAAGACCAGCTTAAATGCTGGTTTTTTTATAAAGTTAATATTCAAAATTGTCTTATTAAATGTGCTTAGATTTTTAATGGAAAGTAAAAAATAAATGTTGATAAATATAATTTTTGAATTGTGATAAACACATGGTTTTGATATTTTAAACAGCAATAAAATAGCTTTTAAATGAAATATTTAAAAAGTTAGACATTTAAAAATATAACTGAAATTTAGGACAGGAAATAATGACAAGAATAATTGTAGCATCCAAAGAGGGTTTGGACGTTCTGCAAGATGGTCAGCTCAATAAGGTCGTGTTAAGTAAACCTTCTATTATTCAAATTGGCGTAAGTCAAAAAGATATAGCATCGGTGGAAAAACAAGGTGGAAATCTAGTCGTCCATTTAAAAAATGGAGAGACTATTGTTTTAGAAAATTTCTTTAATGGAGCAACGAATACAACAGAACATTCACTTGTTCTTCCGACTGAACATGGAAAATTTGTTGAAGCACAATTTGACGCTCAGGGTAAGGTGATCCACTATACAGGTTTAAACCATGTCACAGATTTAGCCTATACCAGCACGAGCCAACCAGCTTCAACAATGGCGGTTGATGATTCCCCAACTTTTTCGATGGGTAACGTGCTAAAAGCAGGTTTAGCGGTTTTAGCCGCTGAAGGTTTATATCTTTGGGCTTTTGATAATGATGACAAAGATGACTCGCCTGTTAATGTTCCAACCACTGCGAAACCAACAGAAGTAAAACTTGCAGATGATGCTGTTACGGTCACTGGTAAAGCCGAAGCTAATGCAAAAATTTATATTAAAGATTTAAGTGGAAATGTAATTGCTTCAGGTAACGCAGATGCAAGTGGTAATTTTACGATTAAGCTCGATAAACCTTTGACAGATGGAAATAAATTAAATGTTTCAGCTCAAAGTGAAGGTGGCAGTGAGTCCACTGCTGCTTCGATTACAGGTACCAAAGATACAATTGCTCCAGATGCTCCCCAAACTCAGCTGAGTGATGATGGCTCATTGGTAACTGGTAAAACTGAAGCAAATGCAAAAATCACTGTTTATGATGCTAGTGGTAATGTACTAGGCACTGTAACTGCGAATAAAGATGGTATTTTTTCTTTAAAACTTACTCCTCCATTGACGAGTGACGCGGGTGGAAAAGTTATAGCTGAAGATGCAGCGGGTAATAAATCTGAACCAACTAAAATTATTGCCGGAAAGGATACTTTCGCTCCAGATGTTCCTTTAGTTGAAGTCAATAAAGAAGGTACCACGGTTGAAGGACAAACTGAGCCTAATGCAAAAGTTCAGATAAAAGATGCTGATGGTAAAGTAATTGGTACGGGTACCGCAAACGCTCAAGGCGAATTTCAAATTACGCTTTCTCCAGCATTAAAAGAGTCACAAAAGGCAACAGTTGTTGTTGAAGATGCAGCAGGTAATACCTCTAAACCTTTAGAAGTTTCTCCAAGTTATGACTCTATTGCACCTGATAAACCTGTTGCTCAAATTAATGCTGATGGAACAACCGTAACAGGTACAACCGAAGCAAATGCAAAAGTTGAAATTAAAGATACGACAGGTAAGGTCATTGGTACGGGAACGGCAGATGCAAATGGAAAATTTACAATTACGATTTCGCCTGCTTTAACTGATAACAAACATGCTTCAGTTGCGGCTATTGATAGTGCAGGAAATAAATCTGAGGTTCTTGATATTATTGGTACTAAGGACACAACACCACCTGCAAAACCTGTTTTAAACAGTGTGGATGATGATGTTGGTGCTCTAAAAGGTGCGATTACTGCTGGTTCAGAAACTGACGATGCAAGACCAAAGCTGACAGGCTCAGGTGAGGCAAATGCAACTTTAACCATTTATGATAATGGTGTTGCTATTGGGATTGTAAATGTAAGTAGTAGTCGATCATGGAGCTTTACACTCGATAAAGACTTAGCAATTGGTAAACATACGATTACTTTAACTCAAACAGATGCAGCAGGCCTTACAAGTGAAGTGAGTTCACCATTTACGTTTTATGTGGTCGCTCCAAAGGTTACAAGTTTAAGTGAGGTAGCTGTTGATACTGCTCATACAGAAACTGTATCTGTTGCTGATAGTGCTGGGTTAAATACATTAAAGTTAGTACAAAGCACAACAAATGAAACGGATAGCCAGCAGCAGAAATCTGTGCCAATAGATGATTTGTTAAAAAGCTCTACGTCTAGTGAACCAGACCCAATTGAAACTCTTTTGTCTTCAGCGGCATTAAAGCCTACTCAGGTAAATGATCAGAGTGATATAACTACGAACGCTAGTAATATCACTGCCAATCTTGAGCATGTTTTACCTGATACAACTTCTTCAGTTTTACAAAGCCTTTTAGAACAAACTTATCCTGTTGTCTAAAGTGATCTTAAAAAAAGCGCCCATTGAGCGCTTTTTTATTTATGAGTTATTTGTTTTAGATGGAAGCATCAGTGCAAGAAGTCCATAGAAAATTGCCCCAATAGTCGCTAACAGCATATCTTTATGGGCATCCCACATATCGCCTTGTTGCCCATTATAATTTTCGGCTTCTTCGGGAGATAATCCAATAGCAATTGCCCATTCAATAAGTTCATATAAAACACTTGATGCCATTACAAATTGAACTACTAATAAAAAAAGACTGAATGGCTTTACTGATGGTAACCACACTTGAAACACGCGATAAGTAAGAGGGTAGAGAAAAATACCATAGGCAAGATGAACCAAACGATCATACATATTACGGGACCAACCCATGTATTGATCTAAATTAAAATTGAATACCTGTTGTATCCAATCATTGTATGGAACGTATGAATAAAGGTAATGTGCGCCAACAATATGGATGAGCAAAAACAGCAGATAGAAAGTAAAACTTAAAAAATCGAGTCCAATCTTCTTAAAAATAACAAAGAGCAAAATCAACATAAACACTGTGCCCGCTTGATGAAGTAAATAGGCTTCAAATTCAAGAGGCTGAATAGCTGAAATGACAATCGCAATCAAAAGCAAGCCAAGAGCAATATAGTGTTTAAGTTTGAATTGTTTTTCGATCATTTTATGAAGTCTTTATTGTGATTTATATGAGTGTAATAAAAAAGCGAAGCCTAAGCTCCGCTTTTTGTAAACTTTTTAATTAGATTTTGCTAATTAAATCGTTAATTTGTTTCGCTTGTTCAGCTGCATTACCTGTGTAAGTTGCAGGCGTAAGTTCAGCTAAGCGCGCACGTTCTTCGCTTGGTACTTGAGAAAGCTCTTCACCATTTACGAAATTAACCATCATGTCACGCGTCATTGCTTGACCACGAGTTAATGCTTTTAATTTTTCGTATGGTTTTTCAATATTGTAGCGACGCATTACAGTTTGAATTGGTTCAGCTAAAACTTCTTGAGCTTGGTCTAAATCTTCATTTAAACGGTTTGCATTTAACTCAAGTTTACCAACACCTTTTAAGCACGCATCGAAAGCAATTAAGCTTTGTGCAAAACCAACACCCATATTACGTAATACAGTTGAGTCAGTTAAATCACGCTGCCAGCGTGAAATTGGTAATTTTTCACCTAAGTGAGCCAATACTGCATTTGCAATACCTAAGTTACCTTCAGAGTTTTCAAAGTCAATTGGGTTAACTTTGTGTGGCATTGTTGATGAACCAACTTCGCCTTCTTTCAATTTTTGTTTGAAATAACCTAAAGAGATGTAACCCCATACGTCACGGTTAAAGTCGATTAAAATCGTATTGAAACGACGTAACGCATCAAACAACTCTGCCATGTAGTCATGTGGTTCGATTTGAGTTGTATAAGGGTTGAATGCTAAACCTAAAGATTCAACAAAAGCTTGTGCGTGAGCAGCCCAATCAACATCTGGATAAGCAGAAAGGTGAGCATTGTAGTTACCTACAGCACCATTGATTTTGCCAAGTAACTCAACGTTTTCAAATTGTTTGATTTGACGAGCTAAACGGTATGCCACGTTCGCCATTTCTTTACCCAAAGTTGTTGGGCTAGCAGTTTGACCGTGTGTACGAGACAACATTGGTTGTTCAGCGTGAGTCGTTGCCAAAGCAGAGATCGCATTCAGGATTTGCTTCATGCTTGATACTAAAACTTCACGACCATTTTTAAGCATAAGCGCGTGAGACAAGTTGTTGATGTCTTCAGAAGTACATGCAAAGTGAATGAATTCACCCGCATTTTGTAATTCTGCGATACCGGCAATTTTCTCTTTTAAGAAATACTCAACTGCTTTAACGTCATGGTTAGTCGTACGTTCAATCTCTTTAATACGATTTGCATCTTCTTCAGAGAAGTTGCTAACAATTGCATCTAAAGCTGCATTTGTTTCGTTTGAAAAAGGTGCAACTTCAACAATTTCTGGACGGTTAGAAAGTGCTTGTAACCAACGCACTTCTACAGTGACACGAGCATGGATTAAACCAAACTCAGAAAGAAAAGGGCGTAGCGCATCACATTTGCTGGCATAACGTCCATCTAATGGTGATAGTGCGGTTAAAGCGTTCATAACGATTCCTTAATGTTGGAATAAACATAAAACTAAAAAAATCTCGTTTATAGTCTTAAACGACTTGGTACTGTAAACGAGCAAGTGCTTGAATATCCTGTAGCAATTTACGTTTGCTAAAAATCATGTTCCATGAACTACCGCCGAGTTGTCGCCATAAATGGGCCATTTGTAAGCCAGTAAACAGACAAGCACGGATGCGGTTAGTATGGTTGGTATCTTTAAATGCTTCTGCATTACCACGAACTAAAATGCGTGGGTTAATCTGGCCAGCCGTATCAACATAAGTTTGCGCCAAATTAGCTAAAATGCTCGGGTGTAAGTAGTTATTATCAAAAAAAGAAAGCTGTTTTAAAATTTTCTGCTGAGCTTTTTCAATGATTGCGACATATTCAGGGTTACTATAAACCTTTTTTTCTAGCTGTAAGAGCGACATCGCGTAGGACATTGGCAGTTTGGCCGTGCCCATTTTTGGAAGGCGAGACTTAGGCATGTTTGAAAAAGGTTGAGTAATACAATTTTCGAGTGTTTTAAGCCCTAAAGAGATATCTGCCAACTGATTAAAAAAATCTAAGGTTTGAACACCATTGTTGGCTGTAGGGCGAATATTTAAACTTGCTTTGATTAATAGTTCAAAATAGAAGTTACCACTTTCACCAATACTTTGCTGACCCGTCATGGCTGTCATATGGGTGAGCTGAGTGGCCTGAAATACCCCAGCCAAGGCAAGGGCACGGTTTTGGCGAACATTCAAGGCTTGTGATTGTTGAAATGGTAACTCCACCATGCCATTCATTCCCTTAAATAAAATTTGGTGTAGGGGCATTTGTATGGTGAATGACACCCCCGCCTAAGCAAACTTCATCTGAATAAAATACAACGCTTTGACCCGGTGTAACAGCACGCTGAGGTTCATCGAACTCAACGCGAACACCGTGTTCAGTGTTTTCATCAATAAAAATTGTACATCCCTGATCAGGTTGGCGATAACGCGTTTTAGCTGTACAGCGTAATCCCTCAACTGGAATATTTTGTTCACCAGCTACCCAGTCAATTGACTCACTCCACAGTTGAGTACTTTGCATGAGTGGGTGTTCATGTCCCTGACCAACAACGAGGCGATTATTGGCAAGATCTTTATGTAGTACGAACCATGCACCTTCAGCTGCACCTTTCAAACCACCTAGACCAATTCCACCACGTTGACCGAGCGTATAGTACATCAGACCGTGATGTTCACCAACTTCTTTACCTGTATCAAGTACAATTTTCCCAGGCTGAGCGGGTAAATATTGTTTAAGGAAGTCATTAAAACGACGTTCCCCAATAAAACAGATTCCTGTTGAGTCCTTTTTCTTGGCTGTAGCAAGATCAAGTTCTTCAGCAATTCTGCGAACTTCAGGTTTTTCGATTTCGCCGACTGGAAATAATGTTTTATTAATTTCTCTACCATGAACGGCATGTAAGAAATAGGTTTGGTCTTTATTGTTATCTACACCACGTAATAATGGTGCGTATGCTTCGCCTTTAGAGTTATATGCGGTTTCACCACGGCGTGCGTAATGACCCGTTGCGATGAAGTCTGCACCTAAAGTCATGGCATGATCTAAAAATGCACGGAATTTAATTTCTTTATTACATAAAATATCTGGATTTGGCGTACGACCAGCAGCATATTCAGCTAGGAAAAGTTCAAACACTCGATCCCAATATTCCATCGCAAAGTTTGCTGTATGCAGCTTAATACCGATTTTATCAGCTACTGCTTGGGCATCAGCTAAGTCTTCCATTGCCGTACAGTATTCCGTGCCGTCGTCTTCCTCCCAGTTCTTCATGAAAAGACCTTCAACTTGATAACCCTGTTGAAGTAAAAGTGCTGCAGAAACAGAAGAGTCTACACCACCAGACATACCGACGATGACACGTTGTTGCATAGGACTAGGCATCCAAATGAGAAGTTAATGAGGGAGAGAAGGGGTGCTCATAAATAAGCGATAAAGGATAATGGTGGCCTTTCATAGCATCTTCAACTGCTTTTAGCACAAGAGGACTGCGAGCACGGGCAGATTCTTTAAGTTCATCGGGTGTCATCCACACAGCAGCGATAATACCTGTGTCGAGTTGAGGATCACTTTCAACCTGAGTTACATGTGCTAGAAAACAGAAACGGTAATAAGTGCGATCGGGAAACATTGGCGGGGTATAAGTATAAATACCAAGCAAGGCATCAATTTCAACATGATGGCCTGTTTCTTCAAGTGTTTCTCGAATGGCAGCTTCTGTTAATGACTCACCACATTCTACATGACCGGCAGGTTGGTTAAATACTGTGTGCACAAAACCTTCGCTATGCTCTTCTACAAAAAGATAGCGTCCGTCTTTTTCTACGACTGTAGCAACAGTGACATGAGGAGTCCATGCGGCCATAAAAAAGCACCATGATTTAAAAGACGTATAATACGAAATTTAGGTGTTTTTGGCTACGATAAGATTTTTATAGATTAGAGTATTATTTTATAAATCTTTTTACTCATCAAGATTTGTTCTTTGCCATGAATTATTAATGGAGACTCTCTCAGCAGTTTGGCCGTAGTCAAGATCAAAAACTTCATTTAAGCTCGAATCTCTTAATATCATTTGTTCTAAGGCGACAAGACGAATATCTTCAGGTTCTTGATTACCTGTCAAAAATTGCCAATCTCCATCATGATCATGTACAACTCTTAAAATAGGTTGATTGAACTCCAGACACTGTCGAGTGGTGAAAACCCCTAAATTTTTGGCCTCTCTAAATTTAAAATCAGCATTTCGATCTAGTAAAGGCTGATCATAAATAAACTCTTCTTGATATCCATCTTCCCAAGGAAATTTGTCATTGCGATCAGTCCAGACTAATTGTAAAGCTGAGAATTTATTATGTTGGTAATAATTTAACGCCCCACCAAAATAATCATCAATATTCCTGAAGTCTACAGGTAAAAACTGAGCACGACTTTCTTTAAAAAACTGATCATCATAATCTTGATAGGAGGTAATTTTTTCGCCATTTTTAATTAGGTTTGCTACATCATTAATAATGAGATGAGCTAGATCCGTAGGTAATCCAAAACAAATAATTTCAGGATGCTGATAACTCTCATATAAACCCACACTGTAACTGAAAGAAGGTAAATAGTTCGTTGCACTAATTCCCATAACTTGTAATCCATATTTTTCAATATTGATTTTGATTTGGTTTATTAGCTCATGTTCAGTAGGGCAATTATGGGTATTATCTAAGCTCATTATTTATTTCTCAAAGGTTTCTTATTTTTGTAAGTGCAATATATGTATCAATTAAACTAAAAATAGCAAAGTTAGACTTCACTATTTTTATGATTATTTTGCACTTTTACATAATGTCTTGCTGAATAAGGAAGAAACGCCAGTTCTTTTTCAGTCAATGGTCGCACTTGTTGTACGGGGCTTCCTACATAGAGATAACCGCTTTTTAAGACTTTGCGAGGCGGAACTAAACTTCCTGCACCAATCATCACATCATCTTCAATAATCACGTCATCTAGAATAACGGTGTTGATTCCGACTAAAACACGGTTGCCAATGGTACAGCCATGTAAAGTCACATGGTGTCCAACCGTTACATCTTCACCAATAATCAGAGGTGAGCCATTCGGTTTGGCATCATTTTTATGGCTTACATGTAACATACAATGGTCTTGTACGTTACTGTTTTTGCCAATTTGAATACTATTTACGTCACCACGGATGACTGCAAAAGGCCAGACAGAAACATTTTCAGATAAGCTAACGTCACCAACCACAACAGCCATTTCATCGATATAACATGTTTTATCTACTTGAGGGTGGTGTTCAAGATAAGGACGAATGTTCTTTGCCATAAGAAGTATCAAAATAAAATTTAGTCGAATTATAAAATAAAAAAGCACTCAGGCTAAATAGCATGAGTGCTTAATTCAACTATTCAAAAATTAGAATAAGTTGCTGAAGAATTGCTTGATATGGTCGATTAAACGAGCAAAGAAACCTGCTTCTTCAACTGGCTTTAATGCAACTAACGGCTTTTCAGCAATTACTTTGCCGTCTAGGCTAGCAACAAGCTTACCGACAACTTGACCTTTTTGAAGTGGTGCATTTAAGTTAGGTTGAACCACTAACTGAGTTTTAATGCCATCAGCTTTACCTTTAGGCATAGTCACACTAAAGTTTTCAGCTAAACCAACTTGAACTTCATCTTCTTTACCAAACCAAACTTTTGCTTTTGCAAGAACCTGATTGGCTGGTTGAACATTTGCAGTTTCAAAGTTTGCAAAGCCCCAAGCCAGTAATGTACGCGTTTGGTCTGCACGTTCAGACATGCTTGGAGTACCAAAAATCACTGAAATTAAACGCATTGGACCGCGTTTACTTGAAGTAGTTAAGCAGTAACCAGCTTCATCTGTATGACCTGTTTTTAAACCATCTACACTTGGGTCGGTGTAAAGCAAGGCATTACGGTTACCTTGTTTAATACCATTAAAAGTAAATTCTTTTTCAGAGTAAATTGGGTAGTATTTTGAGCTGTCTTTAATAATATGTTGTGCTAACACAGCCATATCTTTTGCAGTTGAATAGTGGCCTTCAGCTGGCATACCAGTCGAGTTAATAAACTGGGTGTTTACCATGCCGATACGTTTTGCTTCCTGATTCATCATATGAGCAAACGTGCCTTCATTTCCTGCAATATGTTCAGCCATTGCTTTTGATGCATCATTACCTGATTGGATAATAATACCGCGGAGCATTTCTAGAACTGTCGCTGTACCGTTTAAAGGAACATACATACATGATTCAGAGCTACTTCCTTTACACCATGCAGACTCGTTCATACGGACCTGCTCATTTTCAGTCAGTTCACCTTTTAATAATTTTTGTTCAATGATGTAACTGGTCATCATTTTTGTCATAGACGCAGGTGCAAGCTTTTCGTTTTCATTTTTAGAAGCGAGAATTTGGCCTGTCTCATAATCCATTAATACATAAGACTTATTATTTAATTCTGGCGGAGCTGATAAGACAGTTGCTGCATAAGAAAAACTTGGTAAGAGGAGTAGTGCAGCAATAGCGCTTTTTCGAGTCATTCTAGGTAATTCCAATATCTTGTATGAAGCAGAAGAGCCTAGCATTTTAGGATAAAGCAAAGCCGACTTCTACGGGAGAAGTCGGCTTTTTCAAACAGTATTGTAACTCAAGAGTTTTTTACTAATTTAGTTTTGCGATTGATATGCTTTCACGTCTTGGCAAACTAATGTGTTTTGTTCATCACCAGCAGCTTTCGCATCGCTACGTGCTTCTTTTAAGTATTTCTTGAAAGCTTTGTCTTTACTACGTTTTTCTAATGCAGAAACAGCATCAGTTTCATTTGGTAGGTAGTCTTTAACTAAACGTTCATAGCCTTGAGCAAAATCAGCGTCTTTTTTACCAATCAAACTTGGACAAATTTCAGAAAGCACTTGAATTGCAGCTAATTCTTCAGGAGTCGTGCCTTGTTGTGGAGTCACTTCAACAACGTTTTCATTTTCGGTTTTCTTTTCAGTTGTTTTCTTCTTATCAGCAGCAAAACCAGCTGTTGCCATGCTCATAAGTAAAACCAAAGAGAGCGATTGAACTAAGCTTTTCTTCATAAACATCGATAACCCAAAATAAAATTTCTAAATATGCCGTTAGCTTAACCAATTTAGAGTTTAAAAAAATGGAAAAAATGTATTGTTATGTTGGTTTTCTGCTTAATGGCAAACAGAAAACCCAAAATGAATAAGTCTCTATATCACAAAAGAGTAAGATCTATTCTTTATAATTAACGATCTCTTCACAGAGCTCATGTTGTTCATGATGGTCCATTTGTTTTGCTGCAAGACGTGCTTCTTTTAATAAAGTTTTAAATTCAGCATCGTTTTGTAGAGTCGCTAAGGTCATTGATTTATTTGAATAACCACTTAAATACATTGCAATAATCTTTTGAGCATTTGACTCAAGTTTTTTATTTGTTCCGACAAAAGCTGGGCAGATTTCCTGCAAAACTTGCGTTGCGGCAATGTCATCTTTAATTAAGCTATCAGCCTCTTGTGTTGAGATATCCTCATCTGCAAAAACCGCTTGCGTACACAATGTGATACTGATCCCCAATACCTGAAAAAAAGGAGCGAAAGTTTTCATTTTTTCACAATTTTATAATGCTATGGAGGCATAAATATATATAATTCAACAAATAATTCAATTGTGAAAACCTTTAGGTTTATTTGTAGAGAAAGATTTTAGTGAATATTTTAATTGCGAATGATGACGGTGTTTTTGCGCCAGGTATACAGGCTTTAGCTGAAGCATTAAGACCACTTGGACGCGTGGTTGTGGTTGCGCCAGAAAGTGAAAGAAGTGGTTTCTCAAGTGCATTAACATTGGATCGACCATTACGCCCCATTCAAATTGCCGAAGATGTTTGGGCAGTGAATGGTACACCAGCAGATTGTGTTTATTTATCCATGAATGGATTGTTTGATTTTGAGTTTGACTTGGTCGTGAGCGGAATCAATAGTGGCGCGAACTTAGGTGATGATGTTTTATATTCGGGAACGGTAGGGGCCGCATTTGAAGGTCGTTTAATGAAACAACCTGCAATCGCTGTGTCTTTAGCAGGTCCTGATGTGCGTGCCTATAACAATAAAGAAGATTATGCTCAGGCTGCTCAGTGGGTACATGATTTTATTGCAAGCGGATTACCAGCTTTGCCTCCGCGACATATCTTTAATATCAATATTCCTGACGTACCGCAGTTAAAAGGGGCGCAGATTACATATCAAGGTCGCCGTGCTCAATCTAAGCCTATTACCAGTCATGTCGATCCACGAGGCCGTCAAGTTTACTGGATTGGACTAGCAGGTGAGGCGGTTACAGATCCGCAACGTGTTTCTAGCCAGATTCAATCTGATTTCTTTGCCGTTGCAAACGGTTATGTAAGTGTTACCCCTATTCAAATGGATGCAACAAATTACGCTGTTTTAGAAGATTTACAGATCAGTTTGAGTCAATAATTTGCCTCGAATGTTATAACTTTGTGAATAAAGAAAAAGAGGAACGTGTTTCCTCTTACTTTTTTGGTACTCTTAGCCGAAATGATTTGTAGCATTTAGTGAGGGAGATCAATGCATTTAATTGGGCAACAAAGCAGAGTGCATATCCAAAAAGACAAAATAATGAAAATTATGTTGTTGTCTGTGGCTGTAGGTTTTACCGTTGCTATGGCAGGGTGTGCTTCTAAACCACAAATTAATAATAGTTCTCGCTATGCAATGGCTCCTAACTATTACACAGTTCGTTCAGGTGATACTTTAAGTGGTATCGCAATGCGTTATGGTCTCGACTATATTAGTATTGCCGAAATGAATGATATTGCTCCGCCATATCGTATTTATGTTAATCAGTCTTTGCGTTTGAAGAAAGGTTCTTCACCAAGAACAGTATCTACGCAAGTCATAGCACAACCTGAGCAAATCAAACGTCAAACTATTGCTCTACCAACCACACAACCTGTTACACCAGTAACTCAGCCTACAACGACCGCACCATCAACGAATACGACAGTGACCTCGGTTGCACCAAATTCTAGTTTACGCTGGATAAAACCGAATAATGGACCAGTGATTCAAGGGTTTAATTTGGCAAATAATGTCAAAGGAATCCGTTATGGTGGAAATCAGGGGGACCCTATTTATGCCGCAGCAGATGGTCAAGTTGTCTACGCAGCTGATGGCTTAAAAGAATACGGCAATCTGGTTTTAATTAAGCATATTGACGGCTATATCAGTGCCTATGCCCACAATAGCAAGATGTTGGTGAAAAGCGGTGACAATGTAACTGCTGGACAAAAAATTGCCGAGATGGGCTCTACTGGGGCTTCTCAGGTCATGCTTGAGTTCCAGATCCGTTTGGATGGAAAACCAATTAATCCTATAAATCTTTTACCAAAATAGCTAATGCATAAAACTTAGGTTTCCTCGTATAATATAATTGGTTGCTTTCATTACAACAATAAGCATTTTTTTATAAATTTAGAATTAGATTTGAGGAAACCTATGTTAGATCAGCTTCGTGCGATGGGTGTTTTTGCTTGTGTGGTTGAAAAAAGTTCATTTAGTGGTGCGGCACGTGAATTAGGAATTACAACAAGTGCGGTGAGCCAGCAGATTCGATCCCTTGAGCATGAAATGGATGTAATTCTATTACATCGCTCCACGCGTAAACTCAGTTTGACAGAAGCCGGACAGGCTTTTTTTTCAAGCTGTCAAGAAATGTTGGCGGCTGCTGAAAGGGGGAAAATCAGAATTAATGAGTTGAGGGATGACTTAATTGGGGATTTGCGTATCGCAACTACTCCTGATTTAGCAGTTCAGCACCTCATTCCTGCGTTATCTCACTGGATGTCAGCTCATCGCGGTTTATCTGTGCATTTTGAAGTTGGGCATCGTTATATCGACTTAATTGAAGAGCGAATTGATATTGCAGTGCGCATGAGTTCTACGCCGGTAGAAGAAAGCAGCTCTGTCATTCCGATGGCTTTTGTCGATCAGATTTTGGTAGCTTCTCCAAGTTATCTGAATCAATCTAGTCCAATTGTGCATCCTAATGATTTAAGAGATCATGAGTTATTATCAATTAATGTCATGAATGACGCGCACCATTTCCATTTTCAACATGTAAAAACGGGTGAAACACTTAATGTTGAAATGCAAAGCCGTTTGCAAAGCAATAATTTACAAGTTGCAAAAGCGTTATGTCAGCAAGGACATGGTATTGCAAGAATTTTATATTTAGATGCTCAAAAAGAGTTAAAAAATGGTTCTTTAATTGAACTCATGCCAGATTGGAAATTACCAACTTTTACTTTGTATGCAGAAGTTGCCGAGCATGACCAACAGCCAATGAAAATTCAGCGCTGTGTTGAAGCACTTAAACAATATTTTAGTCAGTTAGCAGGAGGACGAGCGATCCAAATCGTTCGTTAATTTTGCCACTCTAAAAGTAAAAAGGGCCTGTATTTGACAGGCCCTTTTTTATTACTTCTGTTTTAAGGTTGCGACTTCTTCTACGCTTTCTTGTGGTAGGTCTTCCGCCGTAAGCTCTTCATGCTTCTTAATTTTTTTCTTATTTTTCTTTTTCTTCTTTGGCTCCTCTTCAATTTCTGCGCCATCTTCAATGGCTTGCCAATATTCGAGTTGCTCCATTACAGCAGCATAAATAGAGTGTTTACTGTACTTACCTTTTTTGTCGAGTGTACCGACAGGGCGGGCCATTAAAATCTCAAGCGCTTGATCAATAGTATCAATCGCATGAATATGGAATTGACCACTTTGTACCGCATCAATTACATCTTGGCGTAACATCAAGTGCTGCATGTTTTGACGTGGAATAATGACACCTTGTTTACCAGTTAAACCTTGTAATTTACATGCATCATAGAAGCCTTCAATTTTTGCATTTACACCACCAATTGGTTGAACTTGGCCTAACTGGTTCATAGAACCCGTAATTGCCCATGATTGATCAATTGGTATTTGGCTAATTGCAGAAATTAATGCAGAAAGCTCGGCAACTGTTGCACTGTCGCCGTCCACTTGTCCATAACTTTGTTCAAAGGCTAGAGCAGCAGAGAAATGTAAAATCTGTTCACGACCAAAATGAGCTTTCAAGAAGCTAGACATGAGCAATACGCCTTTGGCATGCAGTGAACCGCCAAGTTCTACACTACGCTCAATATCAAGAATATCGCCGCCGCCTTGATAAACTGATGCAGTCAAACGTGAAGGTAAACCAAACTCAACATCTGCATAGTGAATAACAGAGAGGGCATTGATTTGACCTAAACGATGACCTGAAGTTTCGATTAACTGAGTTCCACGTGACAAATCTTGCCAGTAAAGCTCTCTTAAATAGCCTAAGCGATACTGTCTGTGTTGTAGTGCCAAGTTAATGTGCTGGTCAGTTACAAGCTTTTCATTGGCTTTAAAAGCATGGTGATGTGCTTCGCGAATGAGGTCGCCCAAAGTTGAAGCATGTAATGACAGCGAGCTTTGATCTTCTGCCTGACGACTTGAGTCGGTAAGTAATGCTGCTAAAGCACTGCGATCAAACGGAAGTAATTTATCCGCTTGTACATAATCAGCAATTAGCTGCATGTAGGCTTGCTCATTTTCGTCATTACGTTGCAGAGTATCGGTAAAATCTGCACGAATTTTAAAGACACTGCCAAGCTCTGGTTCTACTTCTAAAATTTCATAATAAATTTCAGGTTCTGCCATAAGAACCACTTTAATATCAAGTGGAACAGCAGCAGGTTCAATCGAGATAGAGCCTGTTAACGTCAGCATATGTTCAAGAGAAGAAAGCTTGAGTTGACCTGATTTCAAGGCACGCTTTAAACCTTGCCATGCATAAGGCTGTTCGAGTAATTGCTCGGCCTCAAGCATTAAAAAGCCACCATTCGCTTGATGTAGAGCACCTGGACGAATGAGAGTAAAATCTGTGGTAATTGTGCCGTTGTGAGTAAGTTGTTCAACATGACCAAGCAAGTTGTAGTGCGTTGGGAAATCTTCAAAAATAACCGGTGCGCCACTGTTTGGTTTGTTTGAGACAATTACATTGGCCTGATAACGTGCAGGCACACGATTGAACATTGCCGGAGCAAAGTCATCTTCTTCTTGCTCTAAAATGAGTTCAACATTATCAATTACATCTTGAGCATATTGTTTTAAATAATCTTCAAGGCCTTTGACTTGACCATATTTATTTAAAATCAAATCCATGCGTGGCTTAACCACTTGAGTCGCGATGTCTCGATTCAACACAGAGACTTTGTCACGTGCGTCATCTTCTAAATCACCTAAATGCAAACCAAGACGCTCGAGCTTTTTATCCATGTAGCGAACATTCGCTGCAATTTCAGCACGTTGCTTAGTATTTAGAGCATCAATTTCTGTTTGAGTCAGTTCTTGCACTTGATCATCTTTTACTTGTACAGGTACAAAGCCATGCTTTTCATTACGGGAGATGAGTTTTAAGTCGAGTTCTTCACCTTCTTTGGTTAACTCGACAAGCGCTTGTTGCTGCTCATCTCCAGTTTCCTCACGGATACGCTCAATACGGTTATGATAGGTCTCCGCACTAAAACGGCGTTCAAGCTGTTTTAAAATAATTTGCCAAGTTTGATGAAGGGCATGTTGAAACTTGGTTCCTTGTCCAGCAGGGAAGCGTAAAGCAAGTGGTTGGCGTGCCTGCTTAAAATTATAGACATATACCCAGTCATCTGGGGTAGGCATTGTTTTCGCATGTTGTTGGAGTAAACGCTTAATCATGGTGCGTTTACCCAAGCCTGCTGTTCCTACTGCAAAAATGTTATAGCCAGAGTAGGGTAAAGAAATACCCGCTTCTACCGATGCTTTGGCACGGTCTTGCCCTAAAAAGTTATTAAGCGGTTTTATACGTTTTGTAGAAGCTGGAATTTTTTCAAAATCTGGAATATGTGTTAGTTGTTCGGGTTTTAAGGCTGTTTTATCCAAAGTCATTTTTATATCAGGTTGCTCAAAAGCTGAAGGAAATGCATTTATTGTGACGTTTGTGGTGTTTGTTTTAGCGAGTGATAAAGTTGAGATGGTCACTTGATCAAGTTTTTGTGTCACTGTTGATATCCAGCAAAAGAAAACGAAGGTTGAAGCTTAAAGGTATACAGGTTTAGCATAAAATATCAAGCAAACTTGCCGTTTTTATCGCCAAAACAAAATTGATTGCATAAAGAATCTTGAAAGCAATTGTAAGAAGGGTTTGAATAGGCACATTTATAATTTATGGAAAATAAAAAACGAATGAGTGCTGAATCAAAAGGGTGGAAAAGTTCCTTTACGGCCTTCTTGGATCGCCGAGCAATTATTATGTTGTTTTTAGGCTTTTCATCAGGAATTCCCATATTTCTAATTTTTTCAACTTTATCATTTTGGTTGACTGAAGCTGGAATTAACAGAAGTACTATCACCATGTTCTCTTGGGCAGCTTTGGCTTATTCGTTCAAGTTTATTTGGGCACCTTTGATAGATAAATTACCACTTCCTTATTTAACAAGAAAAATGGGGTTAAGACGTAGTTGGCTATTAGTTGCACAAATTTTGGTTATCTGTGCAATTTGTTTAATGGCATTTACAAATCCCTTACCGAATACTTCTGATTTTGGCTCATTTTCAAATCTGACTATTATGGCAGCAGCTGCTATTTTCCTTGGCTTCTCTTCAGCTACTCAAGATATTATTGTTGATGCTTATCGTATTGAATTGACTGAAGATCCTAATGTGCAAACTGTTTTAGCTTCAACGTATAATGCTGGATATCGTACTGCTACAATCATTACACAATTAGGTGCGTTATTATTTGCAGCTTCACTGGGTACAGCTGTTGGTAATTATATATATGAAGCTTGGCGAACTACATATTTATTAATGGCAGGCCTCATGGGTATAGGAATAATTACAACATTATTTATTCATGAGCCTGAAGTTAAACGTATTCAACATCACTATCAAGCTAAAGACTATTTTCAGTTATTCTCAGTTTTTGTTATTTCAACCATCGTTTTTGGGATTAGCTTTTACCAAATTGGTTTAATTTTTGATTCGTTTTCTATCGAAGATGCTTTTTTAAACTTTCTACTTTTAGTTATTAAATTTTTAATTAGTATATCAATTGCGGTGATTGTAATTTTTGGGTTAATTAAGTTTGGTCTAATTAATAAGAAAATTGTTGTAGAAACATGGTTGTCACCTTTACTAGATTTTTTTAAGCGATATGGATTAAAAGTTGCTTTAGCAATTTTATTGCTAATAGGTTTTTATCGTATTTCAGATGTCGTTGCTGGTGTAATGGCTAATTTATTCTATTTAGACTTGAATTTTGATAAAGAGGAAATTGCTTGGTTTAATAAGTTCTTTGCGATCTTCTTTGTCATATTGGGTGGTTTTCTCGGAGGAATGTTAGCGCAACGCTATAATGTAATGAAAATGATGTTGTTAGGAGCAATTTTAGCAAGCACTACCAACTTGATTTTTGTTGGATTAGTTAAATCTGGCGCTACTATGCAAAATGTTCAAGTTCATATAGGGGATCACACTTATACAACAAGCCCTGATGAAGTGGGAAACTGGTCACTAAAATTCCCGAGTAATACATTGACGTCAGCTCAGAATGAAGTCTCAATTAATTCTCAGCCTGTAGGCTATGCTGAACCTTTAAAGATAAACCTTCCATTAAAAGTATTTAACTCAGAATCACAACCAGATATTTATGTTCAAGCAATTGGTGGAGATAATCTTTTATATAAAGATGAGCTGAAAAAAGATGTAATTCTTCATGGTAGTTTATTGAATCTACCTAAAAATGGTGAGCTAAAATCCGTTAGTATTTTATTGAATTCACAAAATAAAATAGAAGGTAAGATTAAAGGTAGTGATTGGAATGTTATTATTCCTGGAAATGATCTTGCTAAACTTAATTCAATACAAGTAGAAGCAAATTATGAAGCCAATAAGCAAATACATACTTTAACTTTAAACCATTCTTATCAAAAGCAGCTAGAAGAGAATCAACCTCGTTATCGTATGAATTTATCCGATATTCCAGCGATTCCGATTGATAAAAATATGGATATCGAATTGAAAGGAAAAGTAGTTGTTCCTTATAGCAAAGTTTGGTTAGTAATGGGCATCATATTTGATAACTTAGCCTCCGGATTAGCTGGGGCAGTTTTTATTGCATTTCTTTCTAGTTTAACTAGTGTGTCATTTACCGCCATGCAATATGCTATTTTTAGCTCGCTAATGCTGTTGTTACCAAAAACGATTGGTGGTTACTCAGGTACAATAGTGAATCATATCGGTTATTCAGGCTTTTTTACGGCTACATTTTTGATGGGATTACCAATTTTATTACTCGTGATTTGGGTGGGTAAGTTGTTGGCTAATCAATCATCAAAATGAAAGTTTCCTAGGAGATAAATATATGCGAATGCTTCATACAATGTTGCGAGTAGGCAATTTAGAACAATCTTTAAAGTTCTATACCGAAGTATTAGGGATGAAGTTACTTCGTAAGCGTGATTATGAAGAAGGGCGCTTTACACTAGCATTTGTTGGCTATGGCGATGAAGAAACCAATACCGTGCTTGAGCTTACCCATAACTGGGATACATCAAGTTATGATTTAGGCAATGCCTATGGCCACATTGCTATTGGTGTTGACGATGCCTATAAAGCGTGTGAAGAAATTAAAGCACGTGGTGGCAAAGTTGTACGCGAAGCAGGGCCAATGAAAGGTGGTGTTACCGTTATCGCATTTGTTGAAGATCCAGACGGCTATAAAGTCGAATTGATTCAACAAGATGCTAATGCGACAAATAACTAAAAATTGACTGTGATGCTTTAAGAATTAGTTCTTAAAAGCCTAGCTTTATTTTTTTAGCCCAGTATGATGAACGCTTGACCAAATGGTCAATTTATCAACTGGGTTTTTTATTTATCTAGAATAATCATAGGATATGGCTATGCTGAAGTTATTGGCTCTTGATCGATTTACAGTTTTGTTAGTTGGAATGGTACTACTAGCAACATTTTTTCCAGTCAGTGGTCAAGCAGCTCAATATTTCAATACACTGACCACAGTCGCGATTGCAATCTTATTCTTTTTGCATGGCGCGAAACTATCACGTGAGGCTGTAATTGAAGGTATTTTGCATTGGAAAATGCATTTACTGGTCTTCGCATTTACTTTCTTTATTTTCCCTGTGATTGGTCTGTTGGCTAAGCCAATTTTATTACCTCTGTTAGGTCAACAGCTCTACTGGGGTTTTTTATTTATGTGCTTTTTACCCTCTACAGTTCAATCCTCTATTGCATTTACGTCGGTTGCAAAAGGGAACGTGGCGGGAGCGGTATGCAGTGCATCTTTTTCAAACTTGATTGGTATGTTTATTACACCAGTCTTGGTGAGCTTTTTTATTTTAGGCCAAAGCCAACATGGATTTGACCCGACGACTTCAATTATACAAATTACATTATTACTGTTAGTGCCATTTATTTTAGGTCAATTATTACGTCCTTATATTTTCCCTTATATGGCAAAAGTTCCGAGTATTGTTAAAGCATTCGATCAAGGCTCGATTTTGATGGTGGTGTATGGCGCATTTAGTGGAGCCGTAGTTGCAGGTCTTTGGCATCAAGTAAGTTGGAAAATTTTACTCATTCTAACAATTGCGTGTTCAGTACTTTTAACAATTATTATGCTATTAGCACTTTACCTACCGCGTGCTTTAGGTTTTAACCGAGCAGATCAAATTACAGTTTTCTTTTGTGGCTCCAAAAAGACCTTGGCGAGTGGTGTTCCGATGGCGCAAATCTTATTTATTGGCCAACCTTTAGGCATGATCGTGTTACCTATTATGATTTTTCACCAAATACAGTTAATGGTGTGTGGGGTGATCGCAAATTACTTGGCTAAATCCCAAGATTAATTCGCAAAAGAAAATTATTTGACGTATAATGTTGCCCACTTGTTGTGCTTAGCTCTAACCCTAGAGGTTTCGGTGGGCCAAAAGAATGGTCTGTTGTGGTGTTGATCTGCTCATTTTGAGCCTGTCCTCAACTTAAGTTGAGAGTGATCAATTGCGATGACAGCTTAAGCCTTTCTTCCAATTAGGAGTAATCGACGATGCGCGCCGATATTCACCCAAAATATGAAAAATTAGTTGCAACTTGTTCTTGCGGTAACGTAATCGAAACTCGTTCTGCTTTAGGTAAAGAAACTATCTACCTTGACGTATGTTCAGCTTGCCACCCATTCTACACTGGTAAGCAAAAGAATGTAGACACTGGTGGTCGTATCGACAAATTCAAACAACGTTTTGCTGGTATGTCTCGCTCTATCAAGCGTTAATACTGCAATACGAAACAAAAAACGGGCTTTATGCCCGTTTTTTGTTTTTCAGTACAAGACCATTATTGGTCTTGTACGTCTGTTAATCGATCAAGTTTTTTCTGGAAATAGCGACCTTGTAAGAAACGTGTTTCCACATTCCATGCATTAGCAAATAAGTTCATATCATCTAGATCACTAAGTAAAATCCCTACAGGTTTTACAGTCAAATAGTTCAAAACCTTTTCTTGTAAGCGTGTTAGACCATCATCTGAGTTTAATAGCTCAGTTTTCTTCGATTGCAGTTTTAAATATTGAACGTCTAGTTGTTGCAATATTGATTCGCTATACATAGAGGAGCTGAAATCCCGAATCGAAATTTCTGCGCCGTGTTGACGCAGGCGAGCTATGTGTTGCTGGGCAATTGCAAGATGAGGCTGAATTGCTTGTTCTGAAAATTGTAAAACTAGGGGGCTTTCAAGCTTACTACCAATAATGGTGAGTAGTTTTGAAATTAGCTCGGGGAAGGATTTATCTTTGAACAAGATATCAATATTCAGGTTAATAATCAGTTTGGCTTTAGGGTACTGAGTAATAAAGTTATGTAGTTGCTTACATGCCTCAACCAAAATCCAGCGATCTAATTGAATAGAAAGCTCACTGTCTTCTCTTAATTCAGCCAAGTCATTTATGTCATACCATTGTTCATCGCTGATAAAACCGCTAGTCACCTCATAGTTATGGGTTTCTTGATCGTGTTTATCGTAGATCTGCTGATATTTTAAATGAATTTCACTTCGAGCTAACTGCTGCTTTAATTGCTGCAATAACGAAGATTGCAAAGGAGCATCGACTTGCTCAAGGCTTAGATCAAGCGATATAGAAGATTTAACAGGTTCGGGAGCGATAATATCGATGGTTGGTGCCAACTCAATTTCTGCCTGCGCCTTAGGTAACTCTTGCTGACTTGTTTGAGCAAGTAAGCTTGAAAAGCTATCTTCATTTAAAGGTTCAGTAATTGGGGCATAGCTCAGCTTAAATTGGATCGAGTAGTTAAGCTCATTGATCTTTAATAAATGCTCTTTTTGCAAACTTTGCAGACTAGTCAGTTGGGAGTTAAGGACTGTGCTGTTTTCAGCTTGTAAAACGCCAACATATGCGCCAAGTTCAATATTAAAAATCGGCATTTGCGCGTGTTCTTTTAAGAAACTGTGCAGCTGATTGAAATATTGTGCAGGAGTTTGCCAATCTTGTTGAAATACTCGCTCTGGGCACTGATTTAATTTAAATAAAATTAATGCGTTGGCTTGAGCAGGGTAGGTCGATAGTTGTCGATTAATTTGTTGCCAAGGTGCTTGCACACCATAATTCTTTTCTGAAAAAAGTGTATTTGCAGGTGTTGCTAAATCCAGTTGATAGTCAATGGTTAGCTGTACAGCATCTTCTTCCTGACTAGGAATAAACTCTAGTTTTAGAGCATTGTTACCTGCGATTGCTGCATGTTGACTCTGAATTTCAAAGCGGGCCTGATCAAATTGGCCTAATGAAATTTTCTTAAATCTTTGTTTAAAAACATTTAAATCATCAGGTTGTAAAACATCTAAAATCGGTAGACCAATAATCTCGTCTTCTTGCTTAAACCCAAAAAGGTTGAGGTATTCTGTGTTTGCCTTAACATGCATCCCTTCTTGAAAAAGGGCAACAGCTTTATGGCTGTTATTGACCAATGTTTGTGTATGGGAGTGAATTGTTTCTAACTCATTTGTCAGGCGTTGTTCAGTCTGCAATAAGTGGCTATACGACAAGGTCCGAATAAGAGTGATATAAAAATAATCTAATGGTTCTAATGGAACTACATCATAGATACCTTTTTGAATATAAGCCTGATATTGCTGAGGTTGATAATCGTCAGGTTGTAATAATAAAACAGGTAAATTTGGCTGTTCAGATGCTTGAATGAGGGAGAGAGTTTGTTCAATTTTTAGGTCATAAGCACGACCAAAAATAATAGCATCCCACGGCGTATTTAACTGTTTTTCAAAACTTTTTAAATCATCAAGTAATAATGCCTGAACTTGATAATCATTCCCCAATAATAAATTTAAAATCTGGTTATAACGTAGCTGGTTGTCATCAATAATGAGTAAACGTGTTTCAGTACGTTTTAACTTTTTAGATAATAAAGAGTTTCTCACTTTAGTGCTTCCCATAAATCTTGAGTGCTAGAGTTATTACCCTTTTTCATCATGAACTGATCAAGCAGACCTTGTTGCTGCTCATTTAAAAGTTCGAAATGAAATTGAATAAAACTTTGCGTAATGAGTTGTGCTTTGAGTAGATACACTTTGATTTCTTCTGTCCCCAATCGTAAATGAATTGTTTGTTGCTCTCTAAAAATTTGAGAGCCCGGTAAAATAAGCGTATTTTGTATTTCTTCTAGATTTTGTGTTTGTAGTAATAGTGCGGGATGATAATTGCGAGTATGGCGCTCAGCTTGAATATGCACTGAACAAGGGAACATGGCTTGCGACAAAATCTCTAAACCTAACTCTAGGGATTTTTCTGTCGATTGTTTAATCCAGCGAATTACACCGCCGCGCCATTGTCCATGCAAAGTTTCTTTAACTAAAATGTATTCACCAGTTCTTAAGTTCTTTGGTGCTTCGCCAGACCATTTAATACGATATCCATTAACACTAATATCGAGAACGGTGGTTTGATAAATGGTTTTGCTTTCACGACTTAAGCGTTGATAAGAGCTGGTTTGTTGTTCTTTTTTCTCTAAGTTGGATAAAACTTTAGCTTCGCTTTGTAAGTTATAGTTATGGTTAAGCTGTAGCGTTTCTTCAAAGTTTTTTGCTTTAGATAGATAGAAATGGGCAGTGCTTAAACCAAAACAAATTTGGAGCTCTGCATTGTACTCATAACGTTCATGACGACGTTGAGCCGTGGTTCCTAAAATCGTTTGAACATGAAACTTTAAAGCTGGGCTTAAATAAAACTTTTCATTCTTAGAAATATATTGAGCATTTTTATGCATGGTTGCAGTGACATGCTCAAGTAAAGCTTGCGTACCGATGAAGATGCTAGGGTTAAAGTTAGAGCTACGCTTTGTATTATAAACAGGTGGATGGTCTTTATTTGGATCGACCACATATTTCGTTAACGCGGTATCTTTCGGCAAAATATGAATCATTCTTGCCCAGTCAAAACTACATTGAAACAATGCTTGAATTTCTGACTGACGAATCTGGTTCGTATTTAAAATATCCAGCAAAATCAACTGAGCATAAGCTTGTGTAATATTCGCTAAAGGGTGTTGTATGCCCTGAATATGATTGATATTGATGAGATGGTATTTGTGTTGAACTGCGGTTTCATACAGCTGATGCGCAATTAACCATTGACCTTTAAGAGGCTCGCTATAAAGCATGTGCTGCTGATAGAGGAGATTGGTTAATTGTTGCAGAGCATGAAAAGTCGATAAAATACGTGCCGTTTGCAAATTCTTTTTTTGCTTATAGGCAAAGAGTGAAAACTTTTGATGCTGTAGTTGCTCATGACTATTTTGCGCAATATTTAAATAAATACTGGCGAAATAGCAGCGGAGCAACATTGCTAATTCAATAATGTGCTCATTACGATCTGTACTAATCACGCCTTGGTTAAAGAAGTTTTTCTCTAGGCTGGCGAGTACATTGTTAATGGTCGGATGAAGCGTTTGTATGAGATCGAAACGTAAGGTTTCACTACATTTTAATTCATTGAGCTCTAAAATAGCTGTGAATAATGCTTTTGACGTATCACCGAGTTGCATAATAGAAAGGGTAGTGACCCATTCATTAAGATCTTTAATATTGGCTTCACAAAAGCTTAACCGTTCACGAGTGAGTTCGGTTTGATTGTGAAAAATGTCCGACAGCGCATTATTCATCATCACTTATTATATAACTCAAAAAGTTGTAGCCCCAAAAAGCGGTGTTTTATTCTTTTCGCCCGCAATTTCCCTGACGAGTTTAGGAACCAAATACCCCGGTAGGTTCGCTAACACGTCACGATAGATATCATCTATCTCGGATGATTCTAAATCAAAATGTTGTGCACCTTTTACTTTATCTAAAACATGTAAGTAATAAGGCATAACGCGAGCTTCAAATAAACGATAACTTAAATCAATTAACGTCTGTGCAGAGTCATTGACACCTTTCAGCAATACTGCCTGATTTAGTACAGTAATGTGATGGTCGGATAACTGCAACAATTTTGAACAAGTAAAGTCATCGAGTTC
Organism: Acinetobacter sp. 22512; assembly: GCF_052044755.1. Lineage (NCBI taxonomy): Bacteria > Pseudomonadati > Pseudomonadota > Gammaproteobacteria > Moraxellales > Moraxellaceae > Acinetobacter > Acinetobacter sp. 22512. The sequence goes on from NZ_JBQENP010000004.1 coordinate 272,505, forward strand.
AGAAGCATGGTTTGAGTGTACCACCAGAACTATACGCAGCCTACTGTTTTTTAATAAAGAAATTAGCTGTTCGTCGATCCGGTTAGGAATAACAATTGGGACTCGTGAGTGAATTCTCAGAATCTGAATTTGTTTGAGAGATGATAGGCGTTCTAACCAAAGTGCTAATTTACGGTTAGAAAGCGTAAGCGGATCGCCACCACTTAAAATGATCTCGTTAATATTCGGGTTTGCTTCAATATAGTTTTTAATATTTAGCCAATCTTCATTTTTTGGCAAATTTTCTTGATAGGGGAAATGACGACGGAAGCAATAACGGCAGTGTACGGCACATGCACCTGTCAAAGTCAGTAAAAAACGCGATTTATATTTATGCAATACACCCGGTAATTGATTTGCTGCTTCTTCGCCTAATGGGTCAGTCACAAACTCAGGATGTTCTTCAAGCTCTAGATGATGGGGTAATACTTGTAGCAAAAGCGGGTCAAGCGGGTTTTTAGCGTTCATTTTTCCGACGAACGCACGAGGAACACGCAATTTAAACTTTTCAGAAGCCAGAATCGCACCCGATAATAGCTGTTCTGAGGATAACTCGAGTAGGCTTAGCAATTCCGAAGGATCAGTAATAAGGTCACTCAGTTGAGATTGCCAGTTTTGCTCTTGGTATAAATAGTTTATCATTTGACACGATTAAGATAATGCAACAACGCATTATATCGCATAGTTGACTTGTTAAGTTTGGAGTGTGCCTTTCATGGCCTATTATTCTACAAATGATTTCAAAGCAGGCCTTAAGGTTATGCTTGATGGTAACCCATGTTCAATCATGGAAAACGAATATGTAAAACCAGGTAAAGGTCAAGCGTTCAACCGTGTAAAATTACGTAACCTTAAAACCGGTAAAGTATTAGAAAAAACTTTCAAATCAGGTGACTCTTTAGAAGCAGCTGACATCGTTGAAGTTGAAATGGAATACCTATACAACGATGGTGAAATGTGGAACTTCATGGATCCTGTATCTTTTGAGCAAATCGCTGCAGACAAAATTGCAATGGGCGATGCTGCTAAATGGTTAAAAGACGATTCAAATGAAAAATGTACAATTATGTTGTTCAACGGCGTACCTTTAACAGTAAGCCCACCGAACTTCGTTGTATTGAAAATTGTTGAAACTGATCCGGGTGTACGTGGTGATACATCTGGCGGTGGTGGTAAACCAGCTAAGCTTGAAACAGGTGCGGTTGTTCGTGTTCCGTTATTTGTTCAGCAAGAAGAAAGCGTTCGTGTAGATACTCGTACTGGCGATTATTTAGAGCGTGCATAATAGTTAAAAAATACACTATTATCGAAGGGATGATGTAAATCATCCCTTTTTTTATGCGAAAGTATAAGAGGAAAAAAGAAAAAGGAGGAGTAGAGTCACAGGGATTAAGAGAAACAGTACATAACAATATAAAAATGCTGTAGTTATTTATTGAGAGGTTAAGAATGGACACAATGCAAGCGAAATCTACGCTTCCCTCCAAGCTGGTCTGGAGCCTAGTGGCAATAATAGGTGCAATTTCTTTTGGGATGCTGGCACTCAGTCGTGGTGAACATGTCAATGCGGTTTGGCTTGTACTTGCTGCAGCATGTGTATATAGCATCGCATATCGATTTTATAGTCTATTTATTGCAACTAAAGTATTTGAATTAAACCCAAGACGTTTAACCCCAGCACATCGCTTGGCCGATGGTCTGGATTATGTTCCCACCAATAAATATGTGCTTTTCGGTCACCACTTTGCTGCCATTGCAGGAGCGGGGCCGTTAGTTGGACCAATTTTGGCTGCACAAATGGGCTTTTTACCAGGAACGATCTGGTTATTGGTCGGTGTGGTTCTGGCGGGTGCGGTACAAGACTTTTTAGTTTTATTTATTTCAACACGTCGAGACGGTCGCTCACTTGGTGAAATGGCAAAACAAGAACTCGGTTCTTTTGCCGGTATTGTGGTCATGCTTGGTGCGCTTGGGGTAATGATTATTATCCTTGCGGTACTGGCATTAGTTGTGGTGAAAGCACTTGCCCATAGTCCATGGGGTGTTTTCAGTATTGCAGCGACGATTCCAATTGCATTGTTTATGGGCGTTTACATGCGTTTTATTCGCCCGGGACGTATTGCCGAAGTTTCTATTATCGGCTTCGTTTTAATGATGCTTGCCATTGTTTATGGTGGACAGGTTGCAGCAGATCCATACTGGGGTGAATTTTTCACCTTAACAGGAACACAGCTTACATGGTGCTTAATCATTTATGGATTTATCGCATCAGTTTTACCAGTTTGGTTATTGTTAGCACCACGTGATTATCTATCAACATTCCTTAAAATTGGTGTCATTCTTGGCTTGGCCGTTGGTATTGTGATTGCATTACCTGAATTGAAAATGCCGGCAGTGACTCATTTTATTGACGGTACTGGTCCTGTATTCTCAGGTAGTTTATTTCCATTCCTATTTATTACTATTGCCTGTGGTGCCATTTCTGGTTTCCATGCGCTTGTATCAAGTGGTACAACACCAAAACTCGTTGATAACGAAGCTGACATTCGTGTGATTGGTTATGGCGGCATGCTCATGGAGTCTTTCGTCGGTATTATGGCGATGATCTGTGCAACTGTCTTAGACCCAGGTGTGTACTTTGCAATTAATGCGCCTGCTGCTGTACTCGGTACAACTGTAGAATCTGCGGCAGAAGCCGTGCGTAATTTAGGCTTTGTGGTTACGCCTGAAATGCTAACTGTATTGGCTCAGGAAGTGGGTGAAAGCTCAATTCTTTCACGTACAGGTGGTGCGCCTACCTTTGCGATTGGTATGGCACATATCATTTCGGAAATTTTTAACAGCCGTTCAATGATGGCGTTCTGGTACCACTTTGCGATTTTATTCGAAGCATTATTCATTTTAACTGCTGTAGATGCGGGTACTCGTGCTTGTCGTTTCATGGTGCAAGACACTGTGGGTATTGTTATTCCTGCGGTTAAATCTTCAAGCTCATTCTTTGGTAACTTGCTAGGTACTGCTGTTGCGGTAGGTGGATGGGGCTTCTTCGTCTATCAAGGTGTGATTGATCCATTAGGTGGTGTCAACTCACTCTGGCCTTTATTTGGTGTGGGTAACCAGATGTTGGCTTCAATGGCACTCATTTTGGGTACAGTTATTCTGTTTAAAATGAAAAAAGAAAAATATGTATGGGTAACGATTTTCCCAACAATTTTCCTATTCATTACCTGTATGACTGCGGGCTGGCAAAAGATTTTCCACGAAAATCCAAAGATTGGTTTCTTAGCACAAGCGAATAGATTTTCAGATGCGATTGCGCGTGGTGAAATTCTTAAACCAGCAAAAACACTTGAAGAAATGCAGACAATTGTGATGTCAAATCAAATCAACGCTGCACTTTGTGGCTTCTTTATGATCGTTGCGATTGTGATGGTGATTGCTGCGATTGGTATTGTGCGCCGTGCATTAGCAAGCCCGACACCAACTGCTCATGAAGCACCAGCTGTATATGCTGATCCGAAAGTGGTAACCCCACGAGGAGAGTAATGATGAATTTTAAATTTGCAAAAAATGGAACTGTCATTATTGCGAAAATTATTAAAATGACAGTGCTCTCGCAAAAAGAGCTATTACTTTCTCCAAAGAACTGGTCGCGCTTTGCAACCTTGTGGCAACGTTTGCAGCAAAGCTTTCGACTGATGGTTGGCGTTCCAGACTATCAAACTTATCTGGAGCACATGAAAGCTCATCATCCTGATTTAACACCAATGGATGCGACGACTTTCTATCGTCATTGTGTTGATTCGAGATATCCATCGGCAGGTGGTAATTTAAAGAAATGTCCTTGTTAAGTTGAGATTAATAGTCAGCTAAAGAAACGGTATGTGGTTAAACCATGTACCGTTTTTCTTTTTTGGAAAACGAAAAAGAGTTTGCTTAAAGTTTGCTCATTTGTATTTTTTTCGATGGTAAATCACTTGTTTTGCTTTTGAAAAATGAATATTATGCTTTCCATTCTAGGTGTATAGCTCAGTTGGTTAGAGCGCTACGTTGACATCGTAGAGGTCTCCAGTTCGAGTCTGGATATACCTACCAAGATTTAAAGTCATATAAACTCGATAGCTTTATATGACTTAAAAAGCCCTAAACTATAATGGTTTAGGGCTTTTTTTATTGGTTTAATAAATTTCTTAACCGAGATCGCTTCTAAAAAAATAATAATTAAAAAGTAAATCCTTCTTTTTGTAAGACCAAGCTAAGGGAGTTAAAAATAATGATATCTAAGCTTTTGAATATAATTTCTTATTTGAATACATTGAAATAAAGCTTAATAAAATAGTTGAAATAAAATGTTTTAGTAAAATTTTTGACCAGTAATTACGTGAATAGTATTTTAAATTTTTTATTGGTCATAATTTAAAAAATACCAATTGGTAAATGTAAGCTATCAATTATAATCAATAAATTTACTTATTTTTTAATTATGTTATTATGCGCCCTCATTTTGGTAAGCCGAAATGGCTTATTAGAATGATTTTTTAAATTTATAAAATTGGAAACTTCATGTTAAATATAACTAAATATATAATAGCTTTAGCTTCAATATTCATGGTAACAACTAGTTATGCTGCTAGTGCTTTGGATGTATCGCCAATTTGTAAAAAAGTTGGTAAAGATCTAGATAGCTATATAAATAGAGGGGCGCATTGTTTAGAGTCAGAACCATTTGAAATTCCATTGACTGATGCAAAAGGATTAAATGTAGGTACTGCGAAAGTAGTTGCATATGTTTATTCTGATAATCCAAAAAATGCATTAACTTGGACATTCAAGTATAAACTGCGCACAAAAATTATAGGGCAAATTGGTGATTCTCTAAAAGTACGACCTGAGTTGTACTGTTATAACTGTACAACAAAGACTGTCTACGGCAATCCAATTAATTTAGTAAATGGTTTATCTTTAGAATCTACCACTACTTTCACCCCATCTAGCACTGAATTGGCTTCTTCAAATCCCTTATTTTTATCTCCAAGTATATCTTTTCAAGTTGTCAAAGCGAACGCTTCATTTAATGATGCGGCAAGTTATGAACCAGGGATTTATAGTCCAGGTGTTCGCTGTGACATAGGTAAAGCTAAGGCAAATACGAAAGGATGTGTATATCCAGATGTACCTCCTGTTCTTACTACAATTAAAATTACTGATCCAGATGTAGATGAGTCTGCAAAGCATATTAAAGAAGCATTTGCGGCTGGACAGCCAGGTAAATTTATTGCAGGTTCAACCAATTCAGTTTTTCCTAGTTCAAGTGCATCTGCCTTAACTCGGTTACGAGATGCTCAAACTCGTAAAGATAATCGTGCCGAATCTGTAAAAATGTGCAAAGTCAAATATGGACCAACGGTCGGTTCAAAATGTTTCTTTACAGGTGATTCTGATGAAGTTGCAACTGATTGCGATTGTGATGAGTTCCCGTTTGCAGCTACTCATCAAGGCGGCACAGGTGCCTCAGTGAAAAAAATTGATGCATCTGATAACCGTAGAGCAGGTAGCCGCTTAGGGTCTTTCTTTAATACCGAACGCGTTTTAGATGGTGATAAGTTCTTTATTAATGTTGATTAATAATTAAAATTAGCGAAGTACCTCCTATTTGAGGTACTTCTAGGATCTATATTTATGCAAAAAAAACTTCCAATACCAGATAACTTACCAAATCATTTAACGGACATTTTTTATCATATCAATATAAATTTGCCTAAAGGTGATTTAAAAGAAACTGTAGAGCTGGATAAAGCAATAAATCAAGTTAACGCAAGTGATGTATATGCTTTACAGGATTATCCTCTGCATAATTTATCTGAATATGCGGGTTGGGCTCTTAACTCAGAAACAACTCAATCTGCAAGTAAAGATAGCCCTTTATTAATTACTCATTGGTACTATTGGGGACAACAGCTTTATAGATCTATTAATCCGTATAAATTAGATCTAAAAGCTCCAAGTTTGTTAGAAATTCCTGCCTATACAAAATTACCAGAGTCTTTAGATTCAGTGGTTGCTGAACAAGATGAAAGATTAGATCTTTCTGATACTGAGGCTAAAAAGATTACTGGTTCTATTCCTGCCATGCATGGTGTTATCCCAAAGGGCAGTATATTTAAACAAGGCGATGTGATTCTAAAAAAAGATGAGAAACTGACTCCTGAAAAATTAATTGTTTTAAGACGAGCTGGAATCAAAGAATTATCTATATATAAAAATCCCAGAATTCTCATTGTAAGTATGCATTCTTTTGATAAAGAAGAAATGAGTGAGGAAAGTCTGTATGTTAAAAATGTCTTGAAAACATGGGGCTACAAGCAGGTAGAAATCAAATCACTCAAACCTGAACGTTTTGATGCTGCATTTAATAATCTTAGAAAAGATAATGATCTAGCTTTAGATGACTCATTAACGACAAGCAGGGACGATTATATAAAATTCTTTGAAGAACAAACTTCAAACTTTGATGTCATTATTTGCTGCACATATCAAAATAATCGTTCTTCTTTATTCCAGCTTGAAAAACTTCCAATTTTTGATCAAAGCAGCATGTCATCAGCCTTGAATACACGTTGTATGCCAGCTAATGAAATTAAAATTCTTAAAGGACAAGATAGGACTCCACCTAGTCGTGAGACTGTGCAGATATATGATGAAAGCGGTAATCATAAAGGTATGCGTGTAGTCGTTACAGAAGACAAAGCGACTATTATTAATTTACCGGGTGACATCCAAGATATTGCGATTCTAATGCATACTTTTGTGAAATACATTTTGAATAAGCACATCTCAGACTTTTTTGATCATGCTTACTTTAAAGGTAAAACTGACATAGAAATTGTTCCTGATGTGACAAATAGAAAGTTGTTATGGGGGTGTTATAAGGCTCAAGAAAATGGGGAATATGTATTAGAAATTATTGAGCAACAACAGTCATATCAGATAGAGCCATTTGTTAAAGCGAATTGTATTGTGATAGTACCTTTTCAAGAGCAGACAATTGCAAAAGGCACTGATTTATATTTTATGAAAATAGGTTAAGTCTAATTTCTATTTATAATTTAATTGAGCGGTGTAACCTTTAAACTTGTTAAAAGGTTACAACCTATAAAGTTATAGCTGCCAACCCCCCACCTTTATAAACCCCTCTTAAACAATAACCAACTCATTATTTATCCTTACTTTTTAATGATCTAATTTAAAACAAATGTCATTTTGTG